>NZ_JBEPDB010000009.1:0-153409 GCF_040300025.1 Dactylosporangium sp. NPDC000555
CCGGCCGTGATGACGATCCCGCTGATCCTGCTGGCGGTCGGCTCGGTGTTCGCCGGCTGGCTGCTGTCGACGTCGGTGCCCGACTGGCTGACCCCACGCTTGCTGCGCGGGTGGGCTCGACGCCGGTGGCTGTCCCCATGCTTGCTGCGCGGGTGGGCTCGACGCCGGTGGCTGTCCCCATGCTTGCTGCGCGGGTGGGCTTGATGCCGGCGGCTGTCCCCATGCTTGCTGCGCGGGTGGGCTTGATGCCGGCGGCTGTCCCCAGGCCTGTTGCGCGGGCGGGCTCGACGCCGGTGGCTGACCCCAGCCAGGCTGTGGCCCGGGATGGCCCGGCTGCCCCTGCGGTGGGTTCCAGCCCGGCTGCCCGGGCGAAGTGTGTGGCTGCTGCCAGCCCTGCGGCGGCGGGTTCCAACCGTGGGCGGGCGGCTGCTGACCCCAGGCCGGTTGGCCCTGCTGGCCCGGCTGTCCTGGCTGACCCGGCTGTCCCGGGTGGCTCGCGTGTCCAGGCTGCCCGGGATAGGCCGGCTGACCGGGCTGCCACGGCTGGCCAGGTTGACCCGGCTGGCCCAGAGCACCGGGCTGGCCGGGGTGTGCCGCCTGGCCAGGCTGCCACGGCTGGCCCTGTTGTCCGTGCTGGCCCGGTTGTCCAGGGTTGGGCGGGGCCCAGCCCTGCTGACCCTGCGGCGGCGCGGCCCATCCCGGCCGGCCGGGCGGCGGGTTCCAGCCCTGCTGCGCGGGCCCGCTCGGCCACTGCGGCGCCTGTTCGGCCGCCGGCCCGGAGTCATTGTGGCCCCAAGGGTGCTCCGCGGACGGCGTCGTGTACGCGGGCGACGCCGGCGCCTCCGGGGTCTCTGCCTCCTCGGCCGGCTGGTCAGGCGCGCCGGCGCTCGGGAGCTGCGGCGGCTCCTCCGCCACCAGGAAGGGCGAGCTCGACACCGGCGGCGTCTGGTCCGCCCCACCGAACGGCTGCGCGGACGGAATCCCATACGCGGGGGCGCTCGGAATCGGGGGCGGCTGCACACCCCCGAACGACGCCGCGGGCTGTGCGTCCGGGACGCCGTAGGCGGGTGCGCCCGGCGCGTCGGCGGTCGGCGTGGGCGTGGCGGGGATCGGCGGTGGGCCGGGCAGTGGTGGCGGTTGTACGGCGCCGAACGGCGGTGCCGGTTGCGCGTCCGGGATGCCGTAGGCGGGTGCGGCCGGTGCGTCGGTGGCCGGCGCAGCCGTGGCGGGGATCGGCGGCGGACCGGGCAGTGGCGGTGGTTGTACGGCGCCGAATGACGGTGCCGGTTGCGCCTCCGGGGCGCCGTAGGCGGGTGTGACCGGCGTGCCGAACGGCGGCGTGCCGGGGATCGGCGGTGGGCCGGGCAGTGGTGGTGGGCCGGGCAGTGGTGGTGGGCCCGGGAGCGGCGGCGGTTGTACGGCGCCGTACGACGGTGCCGGCTGCGCGTCCGGGACGCCGTACGACGGGGTCGGCGGGGCATCCGGGGACTGGAACGGGCCGGGTGAGAACGGCGACGGCGACGGGAACGGCGGGGGCTGGGGCCGGGGCTCCGGGCGTGGGAACGGATCCGGCGTCGGGCCGGGCTGCGGCGCCGGTTCCGGCTCGGGCATCGGTTGGGGCCCGGGGGCCGGCGGGAACGGATTCGGGATCGGCTCCGGGGCCGGCGCCGGTGGGAACGGGGTGGGCTCCGGCTGCGGTACCGGCTCGGGGCTCGGGAACGGCGAGGGCGCCGGGCCCGGGATGGGCTCGGCCGGCTCGGGGTCGGCCGGGGGCTGGTCGGCGGCCGGGGGCTCGGCGCTCGCGGCGCCGCCGCGGTACACCTTCGGGATCGTCGTCGCGCCCCGGGCGGCCTGGGCGGCCTCCTCGGCGCTGACGGTGTGCAGGCCGGGCACGGAGGCGCTGGCCCGGACTGCCCCGACCACGGCGCCCGCCCCGATGCCGGGGGCGTCGCCGCCCGTCGCGAAGACGGGTGTGGGGTCGCTCGCGAGCGGGTCTGATGCCGGGAGGCCGGCAGGCGGGGTCGCGGCGACCGACGGCTCGGGGGTCGGCGGCGGGTAGCTGCCCGGGAAGGCGGGGACAACCGGCGGCTGGGAGGCGGCCGGCTCCGGGGCGGCGTGCGAGGTCGGGCGGCCCTGAGCCGCGAACGGGTGCCTGACCGGCGGCGGCTCGTACGCGGAGGGCTCGGCGGGCGGGTACGCGGCGGGGGCCGGCACCACGGGCGGCTCCGGTGGCGACTGGGCCTCGGGCGCGGCGGGCGATTCGGCGGCGGCAGCGGGCGTGGTCCAGGGCTTCGCGAACGCGTCCCAGGACGACTCCGTCGGCACGCGCGGGGTCCGCAGCCGGCTCGACAGCGGCGGTGCCTCGTCACCGTCGACCGGCGCGGCAGCGGTGTCCGGCCGTCCAAAACTGGCGGCAGGCGGTTCAAGACCGGCGGCCGGCGGCTCGGTGCCGGGGATGGAGAAGGCTCCAGCGCGGTACGTGCCGGCCTCGTGCCGTCGCTCCGCGACCTCGCCTTCGGGTGCGCCCACCGAGGCGACCGTCGCACGGCCCGTCACCGGTGCCGAGGCGACCGGGGTCTCCTCGGCAGCATCGACCGCGGCGGCCGGACGGCCCCCCGTAGGGCCGGAAATTTCGGAATAGCCCGATTCGTCCCGCGCGGCGGCGGGGGCGAAGCCGGTTAGCGGGGCCGGGCCGAACGGTGCGGCCAAGCCGCCCGAGTCCTCGCCCTCGGCGCGAGGGGCCGGAGGAACGGCGGGGAGCGGGGTCGGGTCGGTGGGTGGCGGGCCATACACGCCGGGAGCCGGATCGAGGCTCGGCAGCTGATAGGCCGGGGCACCGCCGACGGCCGCGGCGATCACGTCCTCGTCGGGCTCAGCGCCCAGCGCGGCGATCGCCTCCGGCTCGTCCGCGACAACGCGCTCACCAGCAACCGGCGGAGCGGAGACGGGCGGGCCGGAAACGGGCGCACCAGGCACCGGCGGAGCAGGGATCGGTGATCCAGGCTGCGCGCCGGCGAAGGGCTCGGAGGTCGGCATGGTGAAGGCGCCGGGTGGCGGTTCGCTCAACGGTAGCGCGTCCGGGGCGACACCGGCGGAGGGAGCGGCTGCCGGCACGACCGCGGGTGGGGCGACTCCCGCCGTACCGCCGCCGGAGAAGGCGGCCATCAGGGCCGCGACCTCGGGGTCTTCCTCCTCGTCCACGGCGCCGCCGAACGGGCTGGCGCCCGGCCACAGCGCACCGTCCACCGGGGTGGGCGGCGGCTCGTACGCCCGGTCGGGGAGATTCTCATCCGCCGGCTCGGGGGGCAGCTCCGTGCCGACCGGTGGCGGGGGCGGCAGCGGTGGCAGGTCGGCGCCGTCCTCCGGTGGTGGCTGGCTGGCTGGTGGCATGCCGCCCGCCGGGGCCGAGCCGCCGAATGCGGGGCCGGTCGGAACCGCCGCGCCGCGTGCGCCGTCTCGCGTCTCGCGCTCGTCCATCGCTGCCCTCCGTGAACCGGTGCCCTAGACGGGCATCATCGCGCGGCCGACGGCTCCCCTTCCGTCGGTCAACGGGTCCACGGTGCCACATCGAGTCACGCAGCGCCGGGTGGGAGTCCGTCGGGTTTTGGATCTACCGCCGGGATTCAACCTGCTCCACGAGGGCGTCAGCCGCCGGAGGCGCTGGTCGTCACCTGGGCCGTGGTGCTGGCGCCGGCCTCCGAGGACTTCACGGCGGCCGACGACGGCGACGAGGCGGCCGGCGCCGGGCTGCTCGGCTCCTTGGACGGCGTTGTCGGGTCGGGGGACGGCTGGGTCGACGGGCTGGTGGACGGCGACGGCGAGCTCGACTCCGATGGCTGGGTGCTCGGCGTCGGGCTGCTGGACGGCGAGGTGCTGACGGTCGGCGAGGCGCTGACGGTCGGCGAGGGCGACGTCGTGCTGGTCGGCGACGCCGAGGTGGAACCGCCGCCGGCCGGGGCGGTGGTCGTCGTGGTGTTGGACGGCTGGGCGCCGCCGGGTGCGGGCACCGCGTCGAAGATGCGGGTGGCGCCGAAGAGCTTCGACCAGCGCACCTCCGCGATCTTGACCTTCTGGCCGCTCGTCGGGGCGTTGACCATCTTGCCGCCGCCGACGTAGATGCCCATGTGGTAGATGCTGCGCCAGTCGCTCATGTCGGTGGCGAAGAACACGAGGTCGCCGGGCAGCAGCTGGTCGCCGGGGCTGTTCTTCGTCGGGCGGATCGCGCGTGTGCCGTGGTACATGTCGTTGGCCACGCGCGGGACGCGCACACCGACCTTCCCGTAGGCCCAGTACGCCAGGCCGGAGCAGTCGAACGTGTCCGGGCCCTCGTCGCCCCAGACGTACCAGGCGATGTTGACCTTGCTGAGCGCGTAGCTGAGCGCCTGGACCGCCTTGGGGTGGGCGACCATGCCGTCGATGACGGGGTTGTCGACCAGGCCGGGGCTCAGCGCCTGCTCGGCGGCGTCCTGCTCGGCCTCAAGCCGCAGCACCAGGGTGTCGTTCTCGGCGCGTACCTGAAGGTAGTGATTGTTCTGCGTCTGGAACTCGGTGTCGATCGGCGTATAGGTCGTCTGCGCGGTCTGCACCAGCAGCTGGGCGTCCTGGACCTCCTGGCGCGCGGCGGACTCCGCCTCCTTCGCGCGCAGCAGGTCGCGGGCCGCCTGCTGCCCGCCGGGCTGTCCGCCGAGGCCGGGCGCGAGGAGCCCGAACTGGTGCAGGTCGTTCGCGTATCCGTCCAGGGGACCCAGGCCGGCGGCGCGCTTGTAGGCCTCGGCGGCGGCCGAGTCAGCCTTCGCCTTGAGTTCCTCGACCTTCTGGCTCGCGGCGGAGAGCTTGGCCTGGGCGTCGGTCAGCGAGTTTTGCGCCGTTTCCAGGTCGAGCGAGGCTCTGTTGCGCTTCTCGCCGAGCTGGGCGACGGTGATCTCGAGCTGGGCCAGCTCGGCGGCCTTCGGGCCGCGCTGCGTCGTCGTGGTGGTGGTCGCCGGTGGGGTGGCCGTGGCGCCCTGATCCGGCAGGACGAGCTGGCCCGAGGCGACCGGGCGGGAGCCGGTGTCCGGGACGTTGCCGCCCGGGTCGGCGTAGGCCGGGCGGGTGACGAGGGAGCACAGCATCGTGCACACGACGGCGGTCGCCACCACGGAGCCACGGCGGAACCGCCGGCGAGGCCGCGGCTCGGTCGTCGTTGCCCGGACAACAGGCGTCTCCAGTGGTGGTGGCGCCGGATAGTCGCCCGGATACGCCGCCCTCAGTGTCAGCCCGCTCATCGCCACCGTCCCAAGTCGGTTAGCCATGCCAATGGTCGACCGTTGCCGATCGATCAGTCGGTCTGCCGCCCGACCGTGTTCCTAGCCACTAATTTTCTTACCGTACGGAGACCACACCGTCGAGTGGTGATCAATGTCAGCTTCGTCAGAGGCAGGTGAATGCGAGGGTAACGAGAGGGTCGACGTACGCTGGCGGCGTGGATGCAGGTGTGAAGCGCGAACTCGAGGCCAAGGTCGCCGCCGGTGAGCGGCTGAGCAGGGAAGACGGCATCGCTCTCTATGAGAGTGACGATCTTGTCTGGCTCGGCCGGCTGGCCCACCGGGTGCGCACCGACAAGAACGGCGACCGGGTGATGTTCAACGTCAACCGGCACCTGAACCTGACGAACGTCTGCTCGGCCAGCTGCGCGTACTGCTCGTTCCAGCGCAAGCCGGGCGAGAAGGACGCATACACCATGCGCATCCACGAGGCCGTCGCGAAGGCAAAGGAGATGGAGGACGAGCAGCTCACCGAGCTGCACATCGTCAACGGCCTGCACCCGACGCTGCCGTGGAAGTACTACCCGAAGGTCCTGCGCGAGCTGAAGGGCGCGCTGCCGGGCGTGAACCTCAAGGCGTTCACCGCGACCGAGATCCAGTGGTTCGAGAAGATCTCCGGCCTGCCCGCCGACGAGATCCTCGACGAGCTCATCGACGCCGGCCTCGAGTCGCTGACCGGCGGCGGCGCGGAGATCTTCGACTGGGAGGTCCGCCAGCACATCGTCGACCACGCGACCCACTGGGAGGACTGGTCGCGCATCCACCGCCTCGCGCACAGCAAGGGCCTGCGCACGCCCTCGACGATGCTGTACGGCCACATCGAGGAGCCCCGCCACCGCGTCGACCACGTGCTGCGCCTGCGCGAGTTGCAGGACGAGACGGGCGGCTTCACCGTCTTCATCCCGCTGCGCTACCAGCACGACTTCGTCGACTCCGCGGACGGCAAGATCCGCAACCGGCTGCAGGCGCGCACCAAGATGGCCTCGCCGGCGGAGAGCCTCAAGACGTTCGCCGTCTCGCGCCTGCTCTTCGACAACGTGCCGCACGTCAAGTGCTTCTGGGTCATGCACGGCCTGTCGGTCGCGCAGCTGTCGCTGAACTTCGGCGTCGACGATCTCGACGGCTCCGTCGTCGAGTACAAGATTACGCACGACGCCGACAGCTACGGCACGCCCAACACCATGCACCGCGAGGACCTGCTCAACCTGATCTGGGACGCGGGCTTCCAGCCGGTCGAGCGCAACACGCGATACGAGATCGTTCGGGAGTACGACAAGCCGACGCCGCTGGCCGATCGCCGCGCCGAGCCGCAGCAGGTCTGGGCCTGACGCTACGCTGGGTAGACCATGTCACCGTTTGTGAAGTACTCGCTGGCCCGCCTCGGTTTGTTCGCTATCGTCGCGCTCGCCGTCCTCGCCGTGCCGATCGACGTCGGCGCGACGCTCAAGTTGATGATCGCCGTGCTGGTCTCCGCGGTGCTGGCCCTCTTCCTGCTGAAGGGGCTGCGCAAGGAGGCGTCCGTGCAGGCCGTGGGGATGGCCCAGCGGCGTGCGGATAAGCGGGAACGGCTGCGTGCCGCCCTCAACGGGGATGATGATGGGGGCGAAAGCGCCACCAAAGCGGACTAAAGCCCTTTAAACCTTGGATGGTGCTTGGTCACTCCAAGGGGGCTCGATGGTTCGCAGGGTCGTTCCGGTGCTGGCGCTCGCCGTGGCGAGGTCGGTCGCGCTCGTCGCGGCGGGGTTGGTGACGCTCGTCGCGGTCAATCCCGCCGATGCGAGTCCGACAAATCCGGAATATAGCCAAAATTCGGCATCGTACGTCGTTGCTGGCGTGAACGACTATGCCGACCGGAACCGCATCGGCGGTACCGGCGCGGCCATCGACAGCGTCGTGAACGGGCGGGCGAACGTCACCGCCACGCCCGAGGAGGCCCGGCGCATCCAGCGCCTGGGCTACCGTGTCATCCGCGCGCAGACTGAGGGGTTCCCGGCCGCCGACGCCGGATACCACGACTACGCCGAGATGATGGCCGAGCTCGACAGGGCGGCCAAGGCGCACCCGACGATCATGCGGAAGCTCAGCCTCGGCAAGTCGTACGAGGGCCGGGACATGCCGCTGATCAAGATCTCGGACAACGTGACGGAGGACGAGGACGAGCCCGAGGTCCTCTACGGTGCGCACCAGCACGCGCGGGAGCACCTCACCGTCGAGATGGCGCTGTACCTCGTCAGGCTCTTCACCGAGCAGTACGGCAAGGATCCCCGCATCACCCGGCTGGTCAACAGCCGCGAGATCTGGATCGTGCCGGACATGAACCCCGACGGCGGCGAGTACGACATCGTCGGCGGCCAATACCACAACTGGCGCAAGAACCGGCAGCCCGCCGGCGACGGCTACCGCGGCGTCGACCTCAACCGCAACTGGGGCTACAAGTTCGGCTGCTGCCAGGGCTCCTCGCCGGTCGCGTCGTCGGAGACCTACCACGGGCCCAGGGCCTTCTCGGCGCCCGAGACGCAGCGGCTGCGCGACTTCGTGCTGAGCCGGCGCGTCGGCGGCGTGCAGCAGATCCGGGCGGCCATCGATTTCCACACGTACTCCGAGCTGGTGCTCTGGCCGTACGGGTACACGGAGCGCCCGTCCGCGCCGGGGCTCGGCCAGGACCAGCAGCGCACGTTCGCGACCCTCGGCGGGATACTCGCCAAGAGCAACGGCTACACCCCGGAGCAATCCAGCAGCCTGTACATCACCGACGGCTCGATCATCGACTGGCTCTGGGCCACGCAGGGTGTCTGGGCGTTCACGTTCGAGATGTACCCCGGCTCGCCGGACAAGGGCGGCTTCTACCCGCCGGCGAGCGTGATCGCCGAGCAGACGGCGCGCAACCGGGAGGCGAGCCTGCTGCTGGCCGAGTACGCCGACTGCGCGTACCGCGTGATCGGCAAACAGCAGCAGTACTGCCCGCGCTAGAACGTCCAGGCCGAGGACCTGTTCGCCACCGGCGACCAGGTGGCCGGGGATCCGTTCGCGGCCGAGACGCTCGGACGGGCGCTCGCGCGGCGGATCGCCGATCTGGCCGACAACCCTGACACGCCGTTGTTTTTCGGGCGGCTCGACATTGACGAGCACCGGTACCACGTCGGGCGGCGGCACGTCACCGATGCGGCCGGGGAGCCGATGGTGCTGGACTGGCGCGCCCCGCTCTCGCGCCGGTTCTATCAGGCCAGCGCGCAGGACCCGCAGAGCGTGCGGGTGCGTCGGCGGTTCGGGTTCGTCAAGGGCGCGCTCACCAGTTTCGAGGACGAGCGCCTGGACCGCGGCGAGGAGTTGGGGACCGCCAGCCGCATCCTCACCGAGGAGATCGAGCGGCCCCGCGTCGGGCCGATGCGCGACATCGTCGCCACCATCCAGCCCGAGCAGGACGAGCTGGTCCGGGCCGATCTCGACACGTCGATCTGCGTCCAGGGCGCGCCCGGCACGGGGAACCCGAACCCCGGAATTCGGCACACTGCCGAGGCTGTCAAGAACGTCAAGCTATCGGCGGCGTAGCAGGGCGCGAGTGTCGATTTCGATCGTGAACGGACCATCGGCGGTCAGTGTCTCGCCATCCTTCGCCACCGCATGCGAGGTATTCGTCCTCGCTCCACGGACCGACATGCTCAAGCACGGCCACGCTCATCGGCGACTCACCTCCCCCCGGCCGAGCAGCCGGGTAAATTCGGTGGAGCCCACCCGCAACTCGGATCCGGACGGCTTCCGACGTCCACTCATGACGGGAGACCATGCCTCGCGGCATGGTCTCCCATGTGCGGCGGCTCAGCCTCCGTGCTCGTATGGCGCACCGATCGTGTAGAGCAGGGTCGCGAGCGAGGCGAGCGTCAACACCACGAAGACGGCACGCCGCCAGTTGATCGACAACGTCATGATTCACCCCCTGTCCGGGTCTGTGTCAGCTGCGCTACTGGCAATTCCCGCCGGTGGCGGCGCATCGCGAGCACGACCACCGCGCAGGAGCCGCCGCTGATCAGGACGTCACCAGGGCTGATGACCTTCCGCAGCGGCGCGATCGGGATGGTGTCGCCCAGGAACGACAACCGGGTGTCGGCGTCGACGGGCGCGTTCTTCGGCGTGGTCAGACCCGGGCGCAGGCCGACCGACTCGGCCATGGCGGGCGAGTACGGCATCCGGCCGTTGACCGCGATGGCGATGCCGTTGAGGACGGCACCGAGCGCGATGACCGCCCCGGCGACGCGGATCGCCGCGGGCCAGTTTCGGAGGTTGACCCCGAGCCAGATCAGCACCGGGGCGAATACGACGACCAGCGGGGGCACGCCGACCCGGATTTCGACGAAGTCCCGCGCGCCGGGCAGGTAGTACTGCGCCGCTTGCACGAACGCGGCCAGCCACAGCAGCCAGATCGCGACCAGCCGGATCGTGCGCAACCCGGACAGGCGCCCGCCCAGCAGATAGCCGACGATCACACCGGCGAGCGGCGGGATCACGATCAGCACCAGCATGCGAATCGACACAGCGCCCTAGCCGCCGGCGTCGCCGCTGAACGACAACGATCCAGTCTGGGCGTCGGCGGGAGCCGCTGCCGCCAGTCCGCCGACTACCCCCGTGAGCGACAGGGCGGTTGCAACCGCCGCACGTCGCCAAGACTTGTGCATGCCGATCCCTTCTGTCAGGCATCTGCGTCAGGATTACTCCTGGCACACGTCAATTGGCGCACAGGGCAGGACGTCCTGATGCCCTCCACGGCATTTGGTACATTCCTGCGCCTGCCACGTGAACCGCCACAGCGGCCGGAACGTCGACATCGAGCAAGTGCACAATCAGCTCCGTCCGGCGCCGTTCGAAAATCGGTGGAGGTGGGCGCCGCGTGCGCGTAGGCTGGTTAGCCGCTTGACGGCCGCGGTGAGGTAAGCACCGCAGCGGACGTCCCACGCGCCGGGCTCACCGCCCTGGATACGCGAGCGAGCCGACCGAGACCTCCAAGAGGATCACCGTGCCCGCACTCGAAACCGACCTTCAACACGAACGCGAACACCTCGCCGCGTCACGACAGGCGCTCAAACGCATGCGCGAGCATGCCGAGGAGCTCTTCTCCACCGGAGACAAGGTCGCCGGGGATGCGTACGCCGCGGAGACGCTCGGCCGGCACCTGGCCCGGCGCATCGCCGATCTCGCCGACAACCCCGACACGCCGCTGTTCTTCGGGCGGCTCGACCTCGACGACCACCAGTACCACGTCGGGCGCCGGCACGTGACCGACGCCGCCGGCGAGCCGATGGTCCTCGACTGGCGGGCACCCCTGTCACGCAAGTTCTACCAGGCCAGCGTCCGCGACCCGCAAGGCGTCGACGTGCGCCGGCGCTTCGGGTTCGTCAAAGGCGACCTCACCAGCTTCGAGGACGAACACCTCACCGCCGGGCAGGACATCGGGACCAGCCGCATCCTGCTCGACGAGATCGAGCGGCCCCGCGTCGGGCCGATGCGCGACATCGTCGCCACCATCCAGCCCGAGCAGGACGAGCTGGTCCGGGCCGATCTCGACACGTCGATCTGCGTCCAGGGCGCGCCCGGCACGGGGAAGACCGCGGTTGGTCTCCACCGTGCGGCGTACCTGCTGTACCTGCATCGCGAGCGCCTCCGCCGGGCCGGGGTGCTGATCGTCGGTCCGAACCGGGCGTTCCTCGGCTACATCGCCGCTGTCCTGCCCGCCCTGGGCGAGCTCGAAGTCCAGCAGTCCACGATCGAGGACCTGATCGCCCGCGTGCCGGTCCGCGCCACCGACCCGGTCGACGCGCAGGTGGTCAAGCACGATCCGCGCATCGCGCAGGTGCTGCACCGGGCGCTGTGGTCACGGTTGTCCCGGCCGGAGGAGCCGCTGCAGGTCTCGGACGGCGCGTACCGCTGGCGGGTCAGCGTCGAGGCGCTGCGCCGGGTCATCGACGACGTCCGGCGCGAGGACCCGCCCTACGCGCTGGGCCGGGAGCGGGCCCGGGCGCGCATCGTGTCGCTGCTGCAGCGCCAGGCCGAGGCCAAGTCCGGCGAGTCACCGCCCGAGAGCTGGGCACGCAAGATGGGCAGGTCCCGGCCCGTGGCCGAGGCACTGGACGCGGCATGGCCGGCGGTCACGCCCGAGGGGCTCGTCTTCGATCTTCTCCGCGATCCCGAGGCGCTCGCCGGGGCCGCCGACGGCATCCTGACGGCCGACGAACAGGCCGCGATCGTCTGGGCGAAGCCGCCCCGCACCGTACGTGCCACCAAGTGGTCCGCCGCCGACCTCGTGCTCATCGACGAGGTGGCGGGCCTGCTCGAACGCGAGCCCACCGTCGGTCACATCGTCCTTGACGAGGCGCAGGATCTCTCGCCGATGCAGTGCCGCGCGATCGCCCGCCGCAGCGCCCACGGCTCGATCACCCTCCTCGGCGACCTCGCCCAGGGCACGGCACCGTGGGCCGCGACCGACTGGGCCGAGTCGCTGCGCCACCTGGGCAAGCCCGAGGCCGGGATCGTACCGCTCAGCGTCGGCTTCCGCGTGCCGGACGCGGTCGTCGCCCTCGCCAACCGGCTGCTGCCCGCGCTCGCCGTCAACGTCCCGCCGGCAGTCTCGCTGCGCCGCGACGGCGAACTGACCGTCCAAGCCGTCGACGACCTCACCACCGCCACGGTCGCCGAGGCCAAAGCCGCGATGACGTACCCCGGTTCCATCGGCGTGATCGCCGCCGACCACCAGATCGATCAGGTACGCACCGCGCTCGAAGCGGCAGGCATGCGGCCCGCCGACCTCGACAGCCCCGGCGGCGGCCAGGTCACCGTCGTGCCGGCGACCCTCGCCAAGGGCCTGGAGTACGACCACGTCATCGTGATCGAGCCGGCCGCCATCGTCGCAGCCGAGCCGCGCGGCCTGCACCGGCTGTACGTGGTGCTCACCCGCGCCGTTTCCCGGCTCAGCGTCCTGCACCGCGAACCGCTGCCGACCGCGCTCGTCGACTGACTGGATCCGATTCGCTTCTCGCCCGCGCGGGGTGGACTGCCGGACGGATGAACCCGCCGGCCGTGGGTAGCACGGTGAACTGAGATCACCGTGAGGAAGGGATCGGCATGGTCGGCGTCGCGGGGCGGCATGAGCGTGGCTGATGCGGCGCCTGCCACCGGCGGTGGCCCGGGGGCTGGACCCGCTGCGGACGACACCCGCGAGGGTGACCTCGCCCTCCTGCGCGCGTACGAGCCGGTGATCCGGTACACAGCCGGCGAACTGTTCCTGCCGACCGCCGTCGACGTCTATGTCGGCCAGGCCGCCCTGTGGCATCGGCGCCCGGGTGAACGGCGTGACGAATGCCTGGCCCAGCCCGGTGAGCTGACGCTGGAGCGTCTGGCCGAGGAGGGGGAGCGGTTCGCCGGAGACGGCTTGTACCTGCGCCTCGTCGACCGCCCGATGCATGGTGCCGAGTACCGGCGATGGCGCAGTGAGGGAGCGCAACGGTCGTTCCGGCCGAGTAGCCGCTTCGCCGCCGTAGGACTGTTCGCGCGGCTCGTCGACGCCGGGCTCCGTCTGTCCCTTCTCTTGCGTGGGACGGTACCCGGCGGCACCCGGGCGGCGGCGCATCGCCTGTACGTCACGCACATGCTGGCGGACGATCATCCGTACTACGCGAGAGTGGTCCGCGACGGCGGATACGTCGCCCTGCAGTACTGGTACTTCTACCCGATGAACGACTGGCGCTCGACGTTTAGCGGGGTCAACGACCACGAGGCCGACTGGGAACAGGTGACGATCTTTCTCGGTGAGACACTCGGCGGCTCATTGCGCCCGGCCTGGGTGGCGTTCTCGTCCCACGACGAGGTCGGCGACGACCTGCGTAGACGCTGGGACGACCCGGACATCGAGTTCGTCGGCACGCATCCAGTGATGTACGCGGGGGCCGGATCGCACGCCGGTGCCTACCTACCCGGTGAGTACGTGACGACGGTCGCCCTGACGTGGCCGAATCGGCTCGTGGCCGCGGTACGGCGGGCAGCACGGACCCTGCTGCCCTGGGCCAGGGACATGCCGGAGACGCCCGCCGGTATCCCATTCATCGACTACCACCGTGGCGACGGCCCGGGCATCGGAGCGGGCGAGGGCCGGGCCTGGCATCCGGTGTTGATCGACGACCGCACTCCCTGGGTTCGCGGCTACCGGGGGCTGTGGGGCCTGGACACACGGGACCATTTCGGCGGCGAGCGGGCACCGGCCGGGCCCCGGTACGAGCGCGATGGGGCGGTCCGGCCGAGCTGGGCGAACCCGGTGGCGTGGGCCGGCCTCGACGGGGAGTACCCGACCGTCGAGCACGGTGCCCTGTTGCGGGAGAGCCGCGCGGGCCGGCTGGAACAACGCCTTGCCGAGATCGCCGAAGAGATCGACGTCCACCGGCAGACGTCGCGGGAGTTGCGCGCCAGCGATCGGGCCAGGGCGGCCTACACGAGCCACGGCGGTGCGGACAAGACCCAACGCCGGGACAAGCCTGGCCACGGCCGGGACGGTAAGGAGACCATCGCGCGGCTGCACACCGAGCAGACCTCGCTCCGCGAGGAACTCGATGCGATCGTCCGCGCGAGAACCCAGCCGCCCATCGAGGCTCCCCACGCCCATCTACGCCGCCGTGCGCTTCCGCTCAGCGCCGACGTCCCACGCCAGCGATTCCTGGCGATATGGTCGGCCGCATCGGTCTCGGTCATGCTGGCCGGAGTCGCGCTCGTCGTGATAAGCCCGCCCATCGGCGTGCTCTGGTCGTTCGCCGCTCTGATCGTGCTCATGCTCGCGATCGAGGCGGCCGCCCGCGGCCGGCTGGCCCGGTTCACGGCAACCATGGCCGCGGCCGGCGCCGCCGTGTTCGCCGTCCTGGGCGTCGTCGAGGTCGTCGTCCGTAACTGGCGGGCCGCAGCGGCAGCCATGCTGATCCTCGCATCGTGCGTTCTGCTCATCGGCAATCTGCGCGCGTGGATGACGACCCGTTGAGGGCCGAGCAACGCGTGCAACGACTCCGGAGCGGATCTCGTTGTGGTAGGTGTGAACCCGTCTGAGGAGCAGGACTTCACGGAGTTCGTGCGGGTCCATGGGGACCGGTTGCTGAGATTCGCGCGTTTGCTCGTGCCGGACGCCGTCGAGGCCGAGGATGTACTGCAGACCGCCCTGCTTCGGCTGACCAAACACTGGTCGAGGCGACTGGAATCGCCGGAGGCATACGTCCGGGCGACGCTCGTGAATCTCGCGAAGGACCGCGGCCGGCGCAGCCATCTCGTCCCTGTCCCCACGCCGGCTGACCCGGACCTGTCGGCTGCCGCGCGCGATCATGCTGAGGCGGTCGCGGCCCGGGCGCACCTCGACCAAATCCTCGGTGCCCTACCCCCGCGGCAACGGGTGACGGTCGTGCTGCGCGTCATCGACGGACTCAGTGAAGCCGAGACGGCGGCCGTCATGAGGTGCTCGCAGGGAACGGTCAAGAGCAACCTCGCACGCGGACTGCTCAAGGTCCGCACCGCCCTGGAATCTTCCCTTGCCTCCGTAGAGAGGACGACGCGATGAACACGATGCTGCCCTCGTCGTACGATCCGGCTGAGGAACTGCGCAGGCTGGCGTCGGCTGCCACGCCGACGGTGCACGCCCGGGCCGACCTCGCGCGCACGGTACTCAACCGCGCTCACCGCCAGCGGCGTGTACGGCGCCTGGGCAAGGTCGCGGCCGCCGTCGGAGGTGGTGTTGCGGTGTTGACCATGGTGGCGGCGGCCACCCTGCTCGGCCGCAGTGATTACTTCACCGTCACCGAACCGAGCGCCGTCATGGATTCCACGATCAACGTGGGGGAACGGGTCATCCTCAACAAAACGTTGTCGCCCGCCCGCGGAGACGTCGTCATCGTGCACCTCGCCCGTGACGGTCTGACCTACGACGCCATGTTTCGGGTCGTCGCTCTCTCCGGTGACACGATCGGGTGCCCGATGGGCCCGGCCGGGCGATGCGAGGGAATCGTCGTCAACGGAACGACCGTGCCCGAGCCGTACCTCGGAGCAACGGTCACCGACCCGTTCCCCACCTCCACGGTGCCGGATCACATGATCTTCCTCCTCGGCGACAACCGCGCCGTCGCATACGACTCCCGGTTCATCGGACCGGTCCGGCTCACCGACGTTGGTGGCGTGGCGGTGCGGATCGAGAACCGCGACGGTCAGGTCCGAGCCGTTCCGGGTGCCCCGGCTCACCCCGGCCCGAGCGATAGGGACAACGTCGATCCCGCCAGACAGGTCCCACCGGCATTCGTTGGGTCGCCGCGGTAGGAAGCTGCCCCATCCAGCGGCATCACAGACAGTGACGACGCATAACTCGGAGAAGCTACGTCGCTGACGAACGATGGGCGCGCGACATCAGGATGCATCGTCGAGAAGCTTTGCGGCCGCCACCGGATCCATGAGATTCGACCATGCCTGTTCGGCCGGGTCGAGCGGCCGTTCGGGCAGAGAGTATTCGGGGAACCATCCGTCGAGGTCGCAGCCAGGGACCAGGTCCAGGACGGCGATGGCTATGGCGGGTGGTACCGATCCGATGATGCGGACCGCGACGTAGGTTTCGTGGCCGTGGTTGGCGCGGAGCTGGATGCCGAGGGCTGCACCGCCGATAGCTGCAGTGTGCTCGTGCCCATAGCGGCCACCGGCCGCCGGTCACCCGCAGCAGGAACTCGCGCCACGGCTGGCGGCCGGACACCCCGGCCGAGCACTGCGGTGCTGGCGACCAGATCCCGGATCTCGTCGTCGCGCGAGCGGCCACCAGTGGTCACCGGGACGTCAGCCGTGGTCCTCGCCGCCGGCATCACCGGTCAACGTGAAGTACTGGATCAGCTCAGCCCGGTGGGAGCCACGCGCGAAAGGGCCCGCCGGGGGCGGGCCCTTTATCGATGTGCGCTCACACGCCGAGCAGGCGGTCCAGGAAGTCCCGGTAGCCGCGCACGGCCGCGCGGAGGCGCTCGGTGTCGTCGCCCGGGCCGCTCTGCCAGTCGGCGAGCTGCCGGCGCTGGGCCTGCAGCGAGCCGGTCAGCGTGTCGACGGCCTCGCCGATGAGCCGGTCGGCCTCGCCGGCGACCGCGCGGGGGTCGTCGATGAAGCGCAGCTGCAGTGCGCTCCAGCGCTCCTTGAGCCCGTCCACCGCCCCGTCGGCCCACAGCACCCCGACCGCGGCCACGTCCACCGCGCCCGGCAGCGACTCGCTGCGGGCCTGCTCCTCGGCCACCGGCGCGTCCCGGACTGCCGGGTCTGTCCCGTCCGCGACGGTGTCGTCGCGCCCGGCGTGCCGGTGCTCGTCCTCGGCCGCCTCCGCGTCGGCGATATCGGACTCGGCCCACTCGTCGTCCTCCTCGGACGCCCGGGCGTCGGCATCGCGCACCTCATTCCCACGCCCCGCATCCGCGGAGACGTCGTCCGTGGCCTCGGCGCGGGCGTCGGTGTCGAACGGCCGGTCGGTCCGGGCGTCGTCGAGGCGGTCCGCGGTCTCGGCCCGTTCCCGCCCCGCCGGCGCCTCGTCGCGGTCGACCAGGGTGGCGTCCTCGCGGTCGGCGGCGTCGGCCGGGCCGGAGGTGTACGTGCCGGCGGGGTAGCGCCCGGCCGCCCCGCCGTCGTCCGGGTCCGCGTGGGGGGCGTGCGCGGTGCCGACGGCCGCGTCCTGGTCCGGATCGTACTGGTCCCGGTCGTAGTCCTCGTCGTGGGCGTCGGTGCGCGGGCCGGGGAGGAGGCCGGTGTCGTGGTACTGCTCCTGCTGCGTCATCGCGGTGTCCCTTCTCCGGCCCTACGCCCGGCTGCTGGTGTCGTGGGGCGCGCCGGCCTGGGCGCGCCGCGCTTGCACGTTGCGGGCGCGCTGCGCGGGCGAGGTCGCCGCTGTGTCGTCGCGGGCGACGTCGTGCGGCGCCGCGGTGCCGTGCGCGGCCGGGGCGGGGTCGGTGCCGAGCAGGTCGGCGAAGAGCGCGCGGTAGTGCACCACGGCCTGGCGCAGCTGCTCCGTGGTGGCCTCGCCGCGGTCCGAGAGCTGGGAGAGCTCGTGGGCGTCGCGGTAGTGGCCGAGCGTGCGGGCGTGCTCGACCGACAGGTGGGCGAGGTGCTCCTCGTAGTCGCCTGTGGGGTAGCCCCGCTCGGCGATCACCCGGGTCACCAGCGTGTCGGCGTCGCGAACGGCGCCCACCGGGTCGTCCAGGAAGCGGGCCTGGATCTCCTGCCAGCTGCTGGTGTACGCGGCCCGCGCCTCGGGGTCGAGGTCGTGGATCCGGAGCTCGGCGTGGCGCCGTTCGCGATCGCGCAGTTCGCGCTCGGCGGCGAGGCGGCTGTCCCCCTCGGCCACGGCCCGGTCGTACTCGGGGCCGAACCGGTGTTGCAGGGCCTGCCGCCGAGTGACGAACCAGATGCCGTAGCCGAGCGCGGCGATCACGACCAGAACAATGATCGTGATCAGTACTTGGGTGGCTGTCATGGCGGTCCTCCTTCAATGGAGGTATTCCGCGAGACGCCACTCCTCAAACGGACCCGGTCGATGATCGGGCCTCAGTCACGTGCCGACCAGGTGGTTGAGGAAGTCGCGGTACCCGTGCGCGGCCGCCCGCAGCTGCTCGGTGTCGTCGCGGCCCGAGACCCGCCGGTTGCTGAGCTGGCCCTTGCGCGCGTTCAGCGAGGCGGTCACCCCGGCGAGGGCGTCGTCGACGAGCCGCTCGGCCTCCCCGGCCGCGGTCTGCGGGTCGTCCACGAAGCGCAGCTGCAGCTCCTGCCAGCGGGTGCGCACCTCGTAGGCGTGCGCCTCGCTGGTTCGTCTTCGGGGAGGCTGTGCGGGAAGTGTGCTAGGCGGCCGGGGCCCCGGGTACAGCTCGATGTGAGCTTTGATACAGACTGGGCGGATGAGCCCTGTCAGTCGTGGCCGCAAGGGCCGGCAGAGACGGAACGCCGGGCGAGGATCGGCGGTGCTGCGCGTCGTCGGCGAGCCGGTCTCGTGTGACTGTCCGGCCTGTTCGGACCCCGACTTCGATCCGGATCAGGCCTTCGGGGCGCTGGCCGACGCCACGTCGGGGCTGGCGGCCGTCGATGACCCGATGGACGCCGAAATCGGTGCGGCGACGCTGCTGGCGATCTGTTCCGCGAACGGCGCCGAGGGAGCCGTGGCGGATCTGGTCTCGCACTTCGAGAGCCGGTCAACCGCGGGAACGCTCGCGATGCTGCTGGCCATCGGGTCGGTCGCGCCGGGCGATGTCGGCGCCGCGGCGCGCTCGGCGGCGGAGAGGCTGGCGCGGGCCGGTGTCGCGAAACCGGCATGGGCGGACGAGATCGCCGAACCGGTCGCCGTCGAGAATTGTCGTCGCGTTTTCGACCTGCAGGGTACCGCTTCCATGCTGGTCTGCTCGTTCCGGCGGGCGGAGCGCGGGCACATGCTCGTGGTGTCCGTCGACCACGCCGACTGCGACGCCGCCGTGGACATCATGCTCGGGGACGCGGCGGACCTTCCTGAGGTACTGCGGGAGATGCGGGCGTCAGGCAGGGAGAACGGCCTGGACATCAGGACCGAGTCGATGGAGCCGGCGGAGCTGCGCTGGTGGATCGAGAACGCCCTCGATGCCCGGGCCGTCCATGACGCCGAAGGCGTCGACGACGACTCGGCGGAGCTGTTCGGTGCGGAGGGACCGGGGTATGCGGTGCTCGCGACGCTGGTCCGTGCGCGAGTGGCCGCGCTGCCCGAGTCCGGCAGGCCTCCGGCGCCGCACGGCGGTTCCGCGGCGGCTCCCGCGTTGGGGCCCAAGCGGACGAAGCCGGCTGGACTGGCCCCGATCTACCAGGTCAAGGTCGGGCTGAAGGGCGCGACGCCGCCGATCTGGCGGCGCCTCGAAGTGCCGGCGGACGTCAGCCTGGCGCGACTGCACGACATCATCCAGGCGGCGTTCGGCTGGAACGACAGTCACATGCACGTGTTCGAGACGCCGGCCGGGGACTTCGGTGTCGCGGATCGTGAGCTGGGCTACCGTTCGGACAAGTCGGTCACTCTCGAGCAGGTAGCTCCGGCGGTCAAGAGCAAGATCCGCTACGTCTACGACTTCGGGGACAACTGGCAGCACGAACTGCTGGTCGAGAAGGTTCTCGACCGTGATCCGGCGGTGCGGTATCCGAGGTGCACCGGAGGACGGCGAGCCGCGCCACCCGACGACTGCGGCGGCATCTGGGGCTATCTCGACCTGATCGAAGCGCTCAAGGACCCGGATCATCCGGAGCACCGCGACAGCATGGCTTGGGTGGGTATCGACGACATCGCCGACTTCACCCCTGAAGGGTTCGACGCCAACGCGGTCAACGCGGCGCTGTCCGGCCTCGCCTGACCGGCAGAGGCGGCCGGTGGGGGTCGCCGGCTTCGTGGGCCGGCGCCCCCACTGTGGTGCTGCCGCTGCTATCTCACGACGTTGTACGCGTTGATTTCACCGGCACCGTAGAAGCCGTTGCGGTTCCCGCCCGAGCATGTCGCCTCGTAGCCCGGCAGGAGCGGAACGGGGTTGTACACGCCGCTGGGGCAGGGCAGCGCGTCGGCGGTGCGCTCCAGGAAGGATGCCAGGGCCCCGGGCTGCATGTTGGGGTGGGCGGAGAGCGCCAGTGCGGCGACGCCGGCCGCGTGCGGCCCGGCCATCGACGTGCCCTGCTTGTAGCCCCAGCCGTTGGTCTTCGTCGCCGTGTTGAAGGTGGTCGACAGGACGGCGTCGGTCGGCGTCGACGAGGCGCCGAGGGTCCGGAAGCGGGCGTCGCCACCGGGTGCCGTGACGTTCACGACCCCCTGGCCGTATGACGAGTAGTAGCTCTTCGACCGGGTCGGACCGACCGCCGACACGGTCACCACGCCGGGCGCCTCGGCCGGCAGGTCGATGCAGGCGCCGGTGATCGTGCGATCCTCGACCGGGAAGCTGCCGTCGTTCGGGCTGCCACTGTCGATGAACTTGTGCTGCAGGTCGACGTTGGAGTTTCCCGCGGAGGCGACGTTGAGCACGCCCTTGTTCTGCGAGTACCGGATCGCGCGCTGGACGGCCATCCAGACCGGTCGCTGCCGCACGTCGTTACGGCAGTTGAACTCCCACGGATCGATGTAGTAGCTGTTATTGGTGATCCGCATGCCGTGGTCGGCGGCCCAGACGAAGCCGCACACCGCGGCCTCCGGGTAGATGAACCCGTCGTCGTTGACCACCTTGACGGAGGCGACCTTCACCCCCGGGGCCACGCCGGCGACGCCGATCCCGTTGATGGCGGCGGCGATCGTGCCGGCGACGTGTGTGCCGTGGTCGGATGTGGTCGGGTTCCAGGCGGCCTCGGAGGTGTTGACCACGCCACCGACGCAGGACGCGCTCTTGTCCTTCGCGATCTGCGTGGCGAGGTCGGGGTGAGTGCTGGAGATACCGCTGTCGAGGACCCCGACGACCACGTTCGGGCTGCCGGTGGTCACCTTGTGCGCCCTTGGAACATCGATCTGCGCCATGTCCCACTGCTGGCCGAAGAGCGGCTCGCCGGTCGGGTCGCCGGTGGCCTGCGGCGCGGAGGGGTCGGCGACCTCCACGGTCGCGCTGTCCTCGAGCGCGGTGCCGAGGCCCGCGGTGGACGCGACGGCGTCCACGCCCGAACCCGATACCGCGGTCGCGAACGCCGGGTTGGTCGATCGGGCCACGAGCACGCCGATCTGGCTGTAGTTCGCGACGACCGTGCCACCGGCGGCGGCGATCCGGTCTGCCGCTCGGGCCGTTGACTGACCGTTTGGTGCGAGCACGATGTACGTGCTGTCCGGTCCTGCCGCCAGCGCCTGCGTCGGTAACGCTGCGGCGGCCAGGACCCCGGCACCGACGGCAGCGGCGGATGCGGCTGCCAGTGCCTTGCGACGAGATAGTCTCACGGTGAACCTTTCCGTTGGACTGTCCGATCGACGTCGCGCTGTAACACAACGTCCGTGAACGAGCGCGGCAGGGCGGGCGTGCGTTACACCAGAGCGCTGAGCAGCAGCGGGAGCGGGCGACAAGCCTTGCGCACCCGCGCCGGTTTGAGGCAGGCTCTTTGGGAGCGCAGCTGGCGCTCGGCCCAACCGTGGACCGGGAACGTATCTGCGAAACGGACGGTCTAGCGCGACATCCACATGGACACTGGCACCCAAGATCTGACCGGGTTGGTCGATCGGCTTCGTCGCGATCGCCGCACGGATCCGTACCGTGGTCGGCGTGAATATTCGCAGGCGGCCCGCGATCTGGCCGACCGGTGCGCGGCGCTGATCGACGCCGGCGCCGCGGCGACGGTGGTCCCTGTGCTGCGCAAGGCGGTCGACCGGATGACGACCGCGCTGATGTACATGGACGACTCGTCCGGTGTCGTCGGCGACGACCTGCAGCAGATCATGGAGCTGTACGCGCAGGCCTGCATCGCCGCACCCCAGAACCCGAGGCGGCTCGCCGGCTGGCTCGTGAAACTCGAGTGCGACGGCCCGGGCTGGCCACGGATCGTGCTGCGCGACTTCGCCCCGGCGCTCGGTGCGCCCGGGCTGGCGGAGGTCGAGCGGCTGGTCGCCGACCGGGCCGCGACGGCGGATCCCGAGTCATGGACCGGACTGTTCGCGATCCGGGATCTGCGCGAGCAGTTGGCCGAGGTGTCCGGCGACATCGACCGGCACGTCCAGGTGCTGGCCGAGCATCTGACCAGCGCGGTGCAGTACGCGCGGATCGTCGACACGCTGTGCGCGGCCGGCCGGACGGTGGAGGCGATCGCCTGGGCGCGGCGCGGGCTGGCGGAAAAGTCCGGCTGGCCGCATGCCGACCAGCTCCTTGACACGCTGGTGGCGTTGCTGCTCGAACAGGGCGACAGTGAGGCCGCGCTGGCGGTACGGCGGGCGGAGTTCGAGCGGCGCCCGACGCTCGAGACCTTCCGGGCGTGGGAGAGCACCGCGGTACAGGCCGGTGCCGCCGACCCGACATCGGCGGCGATCGAGCGGCTACGGCAGCGCGTCGCCGAGCAGCCGCTCTACGTGTCCGAACTGGTCGACGTCCTGACGGCGGTCGGTGCCCACGGCGAAGCCTGGACGATCGGCCGGGCGAACGCCGACCGGCTCGGCCGGCAGCGCTGGCTCGGCTTGCTCGAGCGGCGGAGCGCGACCGAACCGGCCGACGTGATCGAGCCGTACCAGGACGTCATCGAGGAGCAGGTCCGCGACAGCGGCGACCGGCATCGGTACCGTGGGGCGCTGCCGCTGCTCTCGGCCTTGCGGGCGGCCTGCCGGGCGGCCGGGCAGGAGGATCGGTTCGCCGCCTACCTGGCCGATTTCCGCGAACGACACCGCCGCCGGCCGACCCTGATCAAGACACTCGACGGCGCCGGATTCCGCGCGTAGTCCCAGGGAGCGGAGCAGCTAACTTGACGACAAGTCCTGCAGCAGCAGCGGGAGGATCCGCTCTTCCATGACGGCGCGGCCGGAGCGGATCATCATGTCGGCGAGCGTCGGCTCCCACGGCGTCGCGGTCGAGGTGCCGGCGAGCGCGACGCCGCTCGCCGCGTGGGCCGCGTACGTGGCAGCGTCCATGCGCCACGGCACGGCCGTCGGGTAGCGGGCGAGCGCGGCGCCGGTGATCCGCACTCCCGTCCAGTCGAAGTCGTTGCGCCATCGGATCGCCGTGTCCGGTCCGGCGGCTCTGAGCAGCGCGTGAACGGCGGTGGACGGCACGCCTTCGGTGCAGATCAGCGGCCGTGATGTGGCGGCGACCGCCGCCCGCAGTACCGCCGGATTCTCGCAGACGAAGACCTCCGTGCACGTCAGCGTGATCGGGGTGAGCCGCAGTTGGTGCAGTGTCACCCGCACCGGGACCCGCGCGGCGGCCGCCTCGGTCAGCCACGAGCCGAGCAGCCCGCCGCTGGCCGGGACGTTGAGCACCAGAACCTGGCTGGCGAGGTCGTCGGGGACGACGCCGGCCAGATCCCAAAGTGCCCGTTCTTCCTCGGCGCCGGCCGGCATGGGCACCTGGTGCCAGGACGCCAGGGCGCGAAGCGTCAGGCCGCGCAGGGGACCATCAGCGAGCGCCTTGGTGTCGCCCAGCAGCCGCTCGGCGAACGCGGGCATCGGCTCCTCGGCGGCGGGCAGGGCGTCGAGGACGGTGACGACCGCCCGGAGGTCGATGCCGCCGCGGGCGATCCGGGTGAGGGTGCCGTCGCGCCGCATCCCTTCGACCCATTCCTCGTACCAGGGTGACGCGGCGTGACGGCTGCCGGCCGCCACGCTCAGCAGCGCGTCGCGCTCGACGCCGGCGCGCCTGCGCTCACCGGGGCGGTCGCGCAGCGGGCCGAGGACCGCGACGAGCCCGGCGCCGTGGGCGGCCCGCAGGTGTGCGTCGAGGTCGGCCAGGCGCACGGTGAGCCGGGCCACGCCGGTCGGGCGGTACACCCCGGTGATGCCGATGACGACCAGCCGCTCGTCGTCGGTGGGTGCGGCGATCGACACGTTGCCGTCGAGGCTGCCGCCGGTGCGCTCCAGGCTGCGGCGTGCCGCGTCGAGGAGACGCCGCCAGGCCGGCGTGGTCAGCGGATCAGGTGGTGATGGCGGGTGCATGCCGGGTCTCCGGCGAGCCGAGCGCCCGCGCCAGGGTGCCGTCGAAGTCGGCGACATTCATCGCGCCGTCCCACACCAGCAGCACCGCGGAGACCGTGTGGTCGACCGCGGAGTGAGACAGGTCGTAGTGCGCGGCACCGGTCACCGCCGGATGGGTGGCCCACAGGTCGTAGCCGGTCATGAACAGATCCAGGTCGAACTGCTTCGCGAGCGACATCAGCTCGCCGCGGCCGTTGTCGTCGACACCGGCGAACGCCTCGTCGAGGCCGAGCAGCCGCGGCGCGTCGGGCCGGGCCGAGCCGAATAGCGCGTTCGCGGCCGCGAACAGCGGCAGGTGCAGCGACACGGACTGCTCGCCGCCGGAAAGCTGGCTGTGCCGGGCGCGGGTCAGCGGTTCCGTCGTACCGCCGGGCCGGTGCAGGGTGAATGCGAACTCCCGCCATTGGCGATAGTCGAGGACCTCGGCCAGCAACTCCCGGTAGGGCTTCTCCGGTGCGGTGGACCGGGCGGCCTTGATTCGGCCGGCGAAGTGTCGCCGCATCGAGGTCAGCTGCGCGGGGCCGAGCCGCGCCGGATCCCGTTCCAGCAGCTTGCAGATCTCGCGTTGCTCGGTGTCGAGGTCGTCGGAGAGCCGCCAGCCGACCCCGACCGTGAGCCCGGAGGACATGCGCCGGGCCCGCATCTGCGTGTCCATCGCGCTGACCAGGTCTCGCGCCTCGATCGTGCGCCGGTGAATCTGCCCTGCGAGCTGGCCGAGCAGCGCGTCTTCGAAGACCCGCTGCTCGGCGTCGGTGAGCAGCTGCTCCTGGTCACGGCGGTCCGCCGAGATCCGTTCCGCGAATCGGGCGACCGGCGTCAGCCCCTGCTCGTCGGCGACGCGCACGACGATGACGCCGTCGTCGGTGTCCCACTCCGGTCGATGGTCGAGCCCGGCGGCCGGCAGCTGTGCCTGCAGCTCGCCGAGCGCCGTGGTGAGGCGCGTCGCGCTCTGCTTCAGGGAGGTCTCGGTCGGGGTCAGCTCCCGGGTGGCGGCCAGCACCGCCTCGTGCAGGGCGACGACGGCCGGGTCGAGCTCGTCGCCGGCGGTATCGACGGCCGGCCACTGGTGGTGGGTCGGGCAGCGGATCAGCCCCAAGAGGTCGGGCCGGGCATACGGCCGCAGCCGCAGCGCGTCCTGTCGCGCCTCCCGCAGCGCGGTGGCGACGGCCTGCTGGCCGAGCTCGACCCTGGCCTGCGCGGCGGAGCGCTGCTGGACCGTCTCGGTGTACGCCTCGCGGGCCGCGACCAGGGCCTCCTCGGCGGTGGCGATGTCCTCGCCGGCCTTGGCGACCTCGGCCAGGATCTGCTGCGCCTCCGCGCCGATGGCGTTGCGCAGGGTACGCAGCTCTTCGTCCTTCTCCCCGTGCCGGCGGGTGGCTGTGGTGGCCGCGGCCCGCGCGACCGCGAGCCGATCGACCGCTTCCTCGTGTCGCTCGCCGGCCTCGGCTGCCCGGTCGGCGGCGGTGGCCGCGGCCTGGTGCGCGCCCTCGAGGCGCAGCCCGGCCCGCTCGAACCGGGTGACTGCCTCGGCGACGGCCTCGAGCTGCGCGACGGGCAGGGAACGCTCGGCGACGGCCCGGTGCAGCGCCACCGCGGCCGAGGCCCGGACGGCGACCGCGGCGTCGAGGCGCCCGGCCGCGTCGACGGCCGCTTCCCGGCGGACCGCGAGCGCGGCGGCCGTCCGATCGTGGTCGCGCTGGGCGGCCTGCAGCCGATCGAGGGTCGGCAGGGCCTTGCCGGCGCGGTCCGCCTGGTCGATGACGTCGAGCAGCTCGGCGCGTGCCCCGTCGAGCCGGGTCAGGTCGGATTCGAGGGCACGCAGCCGGCGGTCGCAGTCGGCGAGCCGTGCGGCGCGGCGCGTGGCCCGTGCGGTGGCCCCGATGTACTCGCACCTGCCCTTGCTCAGGCGGCCGGCGCCGTGCGCCTGTGCCCACCGGCCCGTCGTGTCGACGCCCGATCGGGTGGACAGGTCGCCGAGCGTGACCGATGCCAGCACCGCGTCGATCCGGGCCGCGGCCACGTGCTCCTGGGTCTCGGCGACGAGCACGTCGGCCAGGCTGGGGCCATCGACCGGTTGGCCGGCGCTCAGGTAGGTGTCCTCCACGCCGGCGTCGAGCGCTTCGGTGGTGTTGTCGGCGGACGGGTACAACCAGGCGTCGAGGAGACCCGCGGCGTGCAGCGCCGCCTCGATGCCGGCCGCGTCGGCCTCGGACACGTCATCCGTGAAGCGGACCAGGCGCCACAGCGGCGCGCCGGGACGGCCGTCGCGGCGCGCGGGGCGGGTCGTCGACGGCGGCGGGGCATCATCCTGCTCGGCGGCGATCCGCGCGCGTTCGGCGGTGACATCGGCATGCTCGGACTCGACCGCGGCGCGCTCGACGGCCAGTGCGGCAAGGGTGTCCCGGCGGCCGGCGAGCGTGGCCGTCACGGCCTCGGCGTAGACGTCCTTGAGCGGCACCCGAGCGGCGGCGTCGATGAGCGCACCCGGCAGGTCCGGCACGCCGAGCTGGGCGAGTAGCGCGGTCCACTGCGCAGCCCATGTGTGCAGGTCGTCGATCAGCGCGGTGTGTGCGGTCGCCACCGCGTCGGCGGCCTGCGACTCGGCGAGCGCGGCGTCGTCCGACGCCGCCCGAGCGGCGCGGTCGGCCTCGGCGGCGCGCTCGTGGTCGCGGTCGGCCTGGGCGAGCCGGGTCACGTGCTCGCGTACGGTGCGCAGGTCGTCGCGGCGGGCGGTCGACCGGGCGGCGAGTCGGGCCGGCAGCCCGTCGGCGTCGGCGGCGCCCTCGCCCCAGTCGATGCCGGCGAGGTGAGCGTCGGTGGCGACCTCGTCAGCCAGCCGGCTCACCAGCGCCCGGCCGTCATGAGCCGCGACGGCCGCCCGTTCCCGTTCGCCGCGCCGGCGCTGCTCGGTGGCCTCCTCGACGCGCACGGCCGCCTCGGCGTCACGCGCCGCGCCGGCGAGGTCGTCGACGTGCCGCTCAAGGTCGGCGAGCTGTTCGTGGGAGCGGTACGCGGCCGAGCTCTTCAATCGGTCGAGGTGTGCGCGCAACCGGCCGGGCTCCGTCTCGGCGGTCTGGAGTTGCTGCAGCGCGGTCCGTGCCGCTTCCCCGGCCGCCTCGGAGGTCGCCTCGGCCCGGGCCAGTTCCTCGGTACGGCGGTCGGCGTCGGCGCGTCGCGTGGTCAGCGCGTCCGCGGCGGCGCGGGCGTGGGTGCGCAGGTAGGTGGCGTACACGCCGAGGAACGCGGACGTGGCGGCGTCCGCCGCGACCAGGCCCTCCAGCGTGCGGGCCACCGATTCCATGTCGTCGAACGACCGGGCGGCCTCGGTGAGCAGATGATCCTCGACGGGCCGGAGGCCGCGCTGGAGCGTGCGGGACAGCTCCGCCGGGTTGAGGTCCTTCGCCAGCTGCGGCTTGCGCAAGGTCAGCACCAGGTCGAGCAGCTGCTCGTAGCGGGCCGAACCGAGACCGAACAGCCTCGCGTCGACCAGCTGGCGGTACTCCTCCGTCGAGTCCCGGACCGCGTCGGCGCCGAGTTGCTCGATGAGCTCCTTGCGGGACACCGGCCGGTCTTCGACGTCCAGCAGCGACAGGTCGACGCCGATCCGTCCGTCGGCGACGAAGTGCCACCGGGTGACTCGATCGTTGTGCCGGTGCGCGCGAAGGCCGATGCCGATCGTCACGAACGAGGCCCCGTCGCCGAACTCCATCCAGACGTACCCGTGCGCGGTCTCCTGTCCGCGGTACAGCAGGTTCGACTTCATCGTGCGGTCCTCGCCGGCGAACGGGTTGAGTCGGCGCGGCTCGATCCGACCGTCGAGCACGAACGGGAACAGCACCTCGAGGGCCTTGGTCTTGCCGGACCCGTTCGGACCGCGCAGCACGAGCCAGCCGTCGACGAAGATGAACTCCTCGTCGCGGTAGTCCCACAGGTTGATGATCCCGGCGCGGGTCGGAGTGAATCGGGTCATTGCGTCTTCCTAGAAGAGGGTCCGTTGGCGTACTCGGGCGACCGTTCCGCGGTACCGTCCGATCAGCGGCCTGACCAGCACCCCGCCCGGCACCGGCGTCACCGCGCCGAATCTCGCGAGCAGCTCGACCGCTTCGACATGAAGACGCTCCCGGTCGGCGTGCCAGGCGGCCCCGAAGGCCGAGCCGTAGCGCTCCAGGATCGCCGCGACGGCCTCGCGCAGAAAGCTGTCGGTGACGAACGGCAGCCGCCCGGGCTCGGTGTCCGGGTTGCCGGTGTCGTCCGTTCGGTCGACGTCGCCGGTGCGGTCCTGGTCGTCCGCGAACATCCTGGTTGCCTCGGGCAGCCCGGCGTCCGCGGCCGCCACGAGCGCGGCCTGCCACTCGCGGGGGTCCGGCGCCGGCATCCGCCTGACCCGCCGACCGTCCGGGTCCAGCACCCGCTCGGACAGGTCGACCGCGAGCAGCACCGCGGCCTGCGCCACCGAACCGGTCCCGGGGAATCGTTCCGCGGAGAACCCGAGGGTGTCGACGAGCAACACGCCCTCCGCGCGCCGCTCGACCCGCAGGCCGGTCAGCCGGTGCAGGTCGCCGGGCAGCGCCGTGCCGCGCAGATGGTTCGCGACGGCGGCGTCGACGTCGCCGAAATACACGATCGGCGACTCGACGACGGCCCGGCGCGCGGCCTGCGCGGCCGCCCGCCGCTCGGCGTTGCCGCTGGTGGTCGCCGGGCGTTCCAGCAGCGCGGTCACGGTGTCGACGTGCTGCAACACCCGCGGTGGGTGGAACAGCGCGACCAGCGCGTCGCGCGCGATGTCGTAGAGCGCCTCGCCAGCGGTGGGATCGCTGACCCACGACGCGCTCGACCCGTCGGCCAGCCGGAGCACTCCCCGCTCCTCCAGCCAGGACACCGCGTCGACGAATGCGCGCCGATCGGCGGCGGAGTCCGGATCGAGTCCGAGGCCGCCGATCCGGTTCGCGTCGGCGGAAACGGCGTCGGCCAGTTCGCTGACCGTGGTCTGGATGCCGGCCCGGCCCAGCGCCGCCAGGCAGAGCGCGAGATACGCGTAGCGCTGGCGGTCGAACGGGCGGCCGGTGCGGCTCGTGGCCGGCCGCTCAGGAGTGAGCTGGTCAGCGGTCCGCACGAGCCGGGCGGTCGACCCGTGCAGTTCCAGCCGGTAGCCGAACGCCTCCGCGAGGTCGCGGCGGAGCTCCGCGGCGAACCGCCGGACCCGCACGAGCGCCCGCTCGTCCGGGTAGGTCGGGGTGATCAGCGGGTGGCGCAGGACGAGTCGTACCGCCCGCTGGTAATCGGCCAGGTCCAGCTCGGACACCTCTGCCGCGAACCTCACGACACGACCGCCAGCTCGGGCGCCGGATCGGCCCGCTTGGCCACCGTGTGCTCCGCAGGCGACACGCTCAGCGCATATCCGTCAAGGTGCAGCCGCCCCGTTGTCGTCAACACGGTGGTGAAGCGGCCCGGTGTGGGTGTGAGGGTGAGCCGCACCCCGTAGGCCGCGGCGGCCAGCGGCGCGTCGGCGCGTCCGGCCGCCCGGGCCGATAAGGCCACGTCCAGCAGCCGGCGTAACACCGCGGTCTGCGGTTCGTCCAGCGCCGGCCCGTCGGCCGCCGGGCCATCGCCGGAGTGCTGCTCGACGAGCCGCGCCGCGGCCGCCGCGCTGCGGCGTTCCTCGGCGAGCTGCCGTTCCCGAAGCCGGTCGCGCTGTCCACGGGACCGGTCGAGCCGGGCCGGCCGGCCGTTGCCCTGTCCGGGCGCTCGGCCGAACTCCACCAGCGTGCGGGACAGCTCGACCGGTGGCGCCTCCCACCATGACAGGCGGGTCGGGATGAGCTCCGGGTCGGCATGGGCGACACCGACATGGCGGGGTGCGCCGAGACCGAAAACCACGTCGAACAGGGCATGCGCGACGTCGACGGAGCCGACGCGGGTGAACCACGCGGCGAGGTGACGCAGCTGCGACTCGCGGCTGACCCCACCTCGGCGGGCCTCGGTGACCCGGCGCAGCAGGGCCAGCACGTCACCGATCGCCGCCATCGTCGCCCCGGCAAGCCGGTCGGCCTCGCTGAGCGCCCCGTCGCCCGGGGGCGCGAGCCACGATCGGAGGCCGGCCCAGCGGCGACGCCAGTCGTCGAGCCGCTCGGCCGGAGTGGCGAACAGCCGCTCATCCGCCTCGGCGGCCGCCTCGACCAGACGGTCCAGCCCGGAGGCCTCCACCTCGTGGACCGCCTCCCGCAACCGTGGCGTGTATCGCTGGAGTTCGTCGTGGAAGTCGCGCAGGTGTGTCAGCAGCGCGTCCTTGTGCGCGAGGAACGCCTCGGGTCGCACGTCCGGCGTGCGGCTGAGGTCGCCCAGCATGTGGTAGAAGCGGGCGGCGCGTTCGGCGATGTCCGCCAGCGCGCGATCCAGCCGGCTGAGCTTGCGGTAGACCTCTTCCGCGTCGCCTTCGGCGTTCGCCGAGGCCAGCGCCTTGAGGTCGGCGAGCAGGTCGGCGAAGACCAACCGGGAGAGGGAACTGTCACCGACACCCGCGGCGAGCACCGACTCCACCGCCCGGTGCGCGCGGTAGCCGGCCTCGGTGAATTGATACACCGAGTGACGATTGCGATACTCCGCCAGCGTCGCCGCGCGGGCACCGTCCTGCCCACGATCCAGGACACCCCACTCGACGAGCGCATCGAGCAGCCGCGGAAGCTCCAGCCCGGCGGGGTCCGGGCACTCGGGGTAGGTCGCCGAAAGCCCCGCCATGGCGGACGCCACCTCGGAGGTGTGCAGGACCACCTGATAGCTGGAGCGGGCGGCGTCAAGGGACCGCAGAACCCAGAGGTAAGCCGTCCGGTTGTCCGCCGTGACGTAGCTGAACAGCCGCATCCGGTCGTCCAGGCTGAACTCGTCCAGCCCGAACGACGGCGGGTTCGACTGCGCCATCGGACCCCCTCGAATCGACCGGCCAAACCTAGTCGAACGGCCCGGGCCGAGACCAGTCGGCGCACCCGATGGGGGCCGGCCCGCCGGGATGATCGTGCCCCCCGCGGGCCGGGCCGGTCCCGCTCAGGCCATCAGGGCGCGCAGCTCAGGCAGCATCTCGATGACCAGGAAGGAGCCGCCGGTCGGGTCGACGAGGTACGCCGCGTGACCGATGCCGGCGTCGATCGGGCCGGCCAGGACGCTTCCGCCGAGTTCGGGGGTGCGGGCCATGAAGCCCGCGCAGTCGTCGATCAACAGGATCGTGCGCCAGTGCGGCGGGGTGCCCGGCGGATACTCGTCGCCCAGCAGGCTCACGCCGCCCACCACGCGGTTCGCGGAGACCCAGTCGTGGTACTCGTGGATGGCGTCCGACGTGCCATCGCGCTCGGTCCAGCCGAAGACCTTGCCGTAGAACGCGGCGGCGGTCGGGACGTCCCGGGTCACCGTCTCGCTCCAGCAGACGGTGCCGGGCTCGTCCTGGACCTGGGCGCCGGCGAAGCGGCCGCGCTGCCAGGCGCCGAACGCCGCGCCGGCCGAGTCGGTGAACAGCGCGGCTCGCCCCCGGGTGCCAGCCTCGGCCGGGGGCTGCAGGACCGTGCCGCCGGCCTCGACGACCAGGCCCGCGGTGGCGTCGACGTCCTCCGTCGAGATGTACGTCAACCACGCCGACTGCCCGGAGGGCGACGGCGCGAGGCCGGCCACGGCGAGGTCGCGCAGCAGGAAGAGTGTGGTGCCATCGTCGGCCTCGGTGGTCGTCCAGCCGAAGAGGTCGCGGTAGAACGCCGCCGCGGCCGCGGTGTCGCCGCTGGTCAGCACCGCCCAACACGGCGTCGCGGGAGCATAGCCTCGTACTCGCACGCGATCACGGTAAGCGCAAAGTCGGCGCAATTGATCGTCTGAAGGGTCACAAATTGCCAGTTGGCGTTCAGTGCCTCGTCAGGAGCTGCTTCGTCACCTCGCGGCAGGTCTTCACTCCGTAGTCTTTGCCCAGGGAACTCGGGTAGTGCGCCATGATGCCCAGGCTCCAGCCCTCGCCGACGGCCATGCACGCGATGTGCCACTGGCCGTCGTCGCGGGACAGCCAGCCGTTCTTGATCGCCGTGGTCTTCTGGATGTCGGCCGGGAGCACCTCGATCGGGCCGAACCGGCCCGGGCCGCGCACGTTGCGCATCTCGTTGAGCAGCCAGTCGGTCCACTTCGGGCCGGCCGCGCGGCCGTCGCCGACGCACTTGGCCAGCCGGGCCACGTCGCGGGCGGACATCTGGGTCAGGCTCCAGGAGTTCTGGGTGCCCGTGGTCTCGGTCAGGCCGCAGACCGTGATCATGCGCTTGATCGAGGTCAGGTTGCCGTTCTGGACGTGGTACTTGAACGTGTTCTCCGTCTCCGAGTCGCGGATCATCCGGCTGAGCTCGGCGAGCGCGGTGCTGCTGGGCTGCTTCTTCTGCTCGGCCTGGCGGCGCAGCCAGTCGGCGGCCACCCAGGCCTTCGCCATCGAGGCGGTGTCGCTCGTGGTGTACGGCGTCGAGCCGTACATCTGGTCGGTCGTGTGGTCGTAGTAGGCCCACGACCAGTATCCCTTCACGTTCATCGTCACCGGCTGCGTCGGCGTGAACAGCGGCCCGGTGAACGACGGCGACGGCGCCGGGCTTTCGTCGGCGCTTCGCACCACGTCCGGCGAGCCGGAATCGGTCGCCGCGGCGGGCGTGTGGCCGACCTGCGTCGCGGGTTCGCAACCGGCCACGAGTAGCAGGGCCAGCGCGAGCGCAGGCCCGAGCACAGCAAGGGGGCGTCGCATCCCACGAGGGTAGCCGCTGTGAAAATGGCCGCCCCGGCCGTGTGCGCGGCCCCGGTTGGGGCACGATGGCGGTGTGCCCGGATTGCAGCGGCCCCGCGTGGGCCACATCCAGTTTCTGAACTGCCTGCCCATCTACTGGGGCCTGATGCGATCGGGCGCGCTGATCGATGTCGATCTGTTCAAGGACTCGCCGGAGCGCCTCAACGCCGCTCTCGTCGCCGGGGACCTCGACATCGGCCCGATCTCGCTCGTCGAATACCTGCGCAACGCCGACGACCTGCTGCTCCTGCCCGACCTCGCGGTCGGCAGCGACGGGCCGGTGCTGTCCGTCAACGCCGTTTCGACGCTGCCGCTGGAGTCGCTCGACGGCCGGCGCGTGGCGCTCGGCGCGACCTCCCGCACCGGCGTACTGCTGGCGCAGATGTACCTCGAGTCCAGCGTCGGCGTGCGCCCCGAGTACTTCAACAGCGCGCCCGACCTGGCCCGCATGCTCGACGAGGCCGACGCCGCCGTGATCATCGGTGACGTGGCGCTGCGCGCGATGCACGACGCGCCGCAGCACGGCTGGCAGGTCACCGACCTGGGCCTGGCCTGGCGCGAGTGGACCGGCCTGCCGATGGTGTTCGCCGCGTGGGCGGTGCGCCGCGACTTCGCCGCCGCGCACCCCGGCCTGGTCAAGGACGTGCACGAAGCGTTCCTGCGCTCGCGCGAACTGTGCCTCATGGAACTGGACGAGGTGGCCGCCGCGGCGGCGCGCTGGGAGACCCTCTCGGCCGAGACGCTGGCGACCTACTTCCGCGTGCTGGACTTCTCCCTGGGCGAACGCCAGGTCGCCGGAGTGCGCGAATTCGCCCGGCGGGCCGCGGCGCGCGGCGCGGTGCCTCCGCTGCCGGACGGCGGGCCGGCGTTCTTCAAGGGCTGATCTTCTCGGCGGGTCGTGGCGCGCGGCGACCGACTTGTCCGGGCAAACGGTCAGGCCTGGAGTTGCCGGGCCACGCTCTCGCAGATGCCCGCGCCGTAGCCCTGGCCCTTCGACGACGGGTATACGGTCAACACGCTCAGGACCCAGTCGGTGCCGATCGCCAGGCAGTTGACATACCACTTGTCGTCGCTGCGGGCGATCCAGCCGTTCTTCACCGCGGTCGAGGCCTGCTCCGCGGCCGGCAGCGCCGGCGCGATGCCGAACTTCTGGTCCTTCGCCACGTTGCGCATCTCGTTGAGCACCCAGTCCGTCCACTCCGGGCCGGCCGCGCGGCCGTCGCCGATGCACGCGCCCATGCGTGCCGCGTCGCGGGCCGAAATCAGGGTGCTGGCCCAATCGATGTAGGCCTTCGAGTCGGTCAGGCCGCAGATCTGTACGAGGCGGGAGATGCTCGCGGACTTGCCGTTGAGTCCCCAGAAGTGGGAGGCGGCGGCGTTGTCGCTGCTGCGGATCATGAGGCTGAGCTGGGACAGGTTCGACTGGCTCGGGTTGGGGTTGCGGCTCAGGTAGTCCGATGCCAGCCAGGCCTTGATCATCGAGGCGGTTCGCTGCGCGGTGTTCGCGTTCGCCGAACCGACCGTCGCGCCGGTGCGACGGTCCAGCAAGGTCCAGGACCAGAACCCGGTCGCGTCGACGGTCACGGGGGCGGGGTGCAGCAGCGCCGGTGGCAGCGTCGAGGCGGTGGGCGGGGCCGGGGCGGCCTTGCGGGCCGGGGCCTCGTCCGCGACCGGGCTCTCGGCGATCGCGGACGCCGGTTCGGCCGTGTCCGAGTAGGTCGAATAGGTGCTGAGCAGGCCACTGCCCCAGAGGAAGGGCACGCCGACCAGGGTGGCTGCGACGAGCAGTACGGAGGCGGTCAATCCGACACGCTTGCGCATGGGTTGGTGATCCCCTCCCTGGCGGTCGACGCCCATTCCGCCGGCGGCCCGACGTAAGCGATCGGGGTCACCCGACGTGAGTGCTTTTGCCCGATCAGTCTCTCGTTCAACCGTCGGACCGGCGGTCCGGATGCGCTCAAAAGTGCCTGGTAGCTGGCTCGATGCCATGTGACACCTTCTTGCTGGAAGTGCCGGATGCTGTAACACTTGAGGCGTGTACGGCAACGACTTCGCCCCTTTGCTCGAGCAGGTCGACAGCGCCGAACGGGACCTTCAGGCGGCCTCCGAGGCGAGCGTCGAGGCCTGCGATGGGCTGCTGGAATACTTCGATGCGACCGTCTCGGCCGACCAGAAGATCGAGCCCCGGGACTGGATGCCGGAGGCGTACCGCAAGACGCTGATCCGCCAGATCGCGCAGCACGCGCACTCCGAGATCATCGGCATGCAGCCCGAGGGCAACTGGATCTCCCGCGCTCCCTCGCTCAAGCGCAAGGCGATCCTGCTGGCGAAGGTGCAGGACGAGGCCGGCCACGGGCTGTATCTGTACGCCGCGGCCGAGACGCTCGGTGTCTCCCGCGACGAGCTGGTCGAGCTGCTGCTCGACGGCCGCCAGAAGTACAGCTCGATCTTCAACTATCCGACGCTGACCTGGGCGGACATCGGCGCGATCGGGTGGCTCGTCGACGGCGCCGCGATCGTCAACCAGGTGCCGCTGTGCCGCTGCTCCTACGGGCCGTATGCGCGTGCCATGATCCGCATCTGCAAGGAGGAGTCGTTCCATCAGCGGCAGGGGTACGAGATCCTGCACACGCTCGCCAACGGCACCCCGCGGCAGCGGGAGATGGCGCAGGGCGCGGTCGATCGCTGGTGGTATCCGTCGCTGGCGATGTTCGGCCCGCCCGACAGCGAGTCGACGCACTCCGAGCGCTCGATGGCCTGGAAGATCAAGCGGTTCTCCAACGACGAGCTGCGCCAGCGGTTCGTAGACATGTGCGTGCAGCAGGCGGGCGTGCTCGGCCTGGGCCTGCCCGACCCGGACCTGCGCTGGAACGAGGAGCGCCGGGCGTACGACTACACCCAGCCCGACTACGAGGAGCTCGTGCGCGTGATCAAGGGCGAGGGGCCGTGCAACCGTCAGCGCATGGCGCACCGTCGCCGCGCTCACGAAGATGGCGCGTGGGTGCGCGAGGCGGCCCGGGCGCACGCCGCGAAGAAGGCGGTGGCCAGTGTCTGAATCGCGGTCCGAGCCGCTGTGGGAGGTGTTCGTCCGGCCCCGCCGCGGGCTGTCGCACGCGCACGTCGGCTCCCTGCACGCCCCCGACGCCGAGATGGCGCTGCGCAACGCCCGCGACGTCTACACCCGCCGCCAGGAGGGCGTCTCGATCTGGGTCGTGCCGGCGGCCGCGATCACCGCGAGCAGCCCCGACGAGCGGGACGCGTTCTTCGATCCGGCGGCCGACAAGGTGTACCGCCACCCGACCTTCTACGCCGTACCGGAAGGTGCGGATCACATATGAGCGGTACGGAGCGAAGCGGAGTTGTCGGCATGAGTAAGGACTTCGCGCGTGTGCTGGCGCTCGGCGACGACGCGCTCATCGCGGCGCAGCGCCTCGCCGAGTGGTGCTCGCGCGCGCCCGAGATGGAAGAGGACATCGCCCTGGCCAACATCGCGCTCGACCAGCTCGGCGCCGCACGGCTGTTCCTCACCTACGCGGGCGAGCTGGAGGGGCGCGGGCGGGACGAGGACGACCTGGCGTACCTGCGCGACGACGGCGAGTTCCGCAACGCGCTGCTGGTCGAGCTCGACAACGGCGACTTCGCGGTCACCATCGGCAAGCTGCTGTTCCTCGCCATCTACCAGCGGCTCGCCTACCAGCGGCTGAGCGCCGGCCCGGACGCGCGGCTGGCCGGGATCGCGGCGAAGGCGCGCAAGGAGTCGGCGTACCACGCCGAGCACGCGGCACTGTGGACCGTGCGCCTCGGCGACGGCACCGACGAGTCGCACCGGCGCATGCAGGCTGCCGTCGACGCGCTGTGGCCCTACACGCACGAGCTCTTCGAGGGCGACGTCGACGGCAACCTGGTCGCGCTGCGCGAGCCCTGGCTGGCCGAGATCACCGCGGTGCTGGACGAGGCGACGCTGACCCGGCCGGCCGACGGCTGGGCGCCCTCGGGCGGGCGGCGCGGGGTACACACGGAGGAACTGTCCAAGCTGCTCGCCGAGATGCAGGTGCTGCATCGCGCGCACCCCGGGGCGACGTGGTGAGCGCGCGCGAGCTGGTTGCGGCGGTGCGCGACCCGGAGCTGCCGCTGGTCACCATCGAGGAGCTGGGCATCTTGCGGGGTGTTGCGGAACGTGACGGCCGAGTCACGGTCAGGATCACGCCGACGTACTCGGGCTGCCCGGCGATGGACGCGATCCGCGCCGACATCGAGGCGGCGCTGGACGCCGGCGGGTACCACGACATCGAGGTGGACACCGACCTCGCCGAGGCGTGGACCACCGACTGGATCACCGACGAGGGCCTCGCGAAGCTGGCCGCGGCGGGCGTCGCACCGCCGGCGCGCGGCGCGGCGGTGACCCTGACGCTTACGGTGCGCTGCCCCCGGTGCGGGTCGCCGGACACCGAGGAGCTGTCCCGCTTCGGCGCCACGGCCTGCAAGGCGCTCCGGCGGTGCCGGGCGTGCCGAGAGCCGTTCGAGCGAGTGAAGGCCATATGACCGGTCCGCAGCGCAGCGGCGCCTGGTCTGGGTCGATCTTTGCGAAGTCTCATCGAGCCAGACTGGGCGGAGGGGCCGGTCATCAGGAACGCAGGCTCAGGTCATGCCGCGGCCGGAGCGGAGCGGAGGTTTCGGCATGACCGTTTCTCCGATACGGCGGCCGGTCAAGCGGCGGCCCATGTTCCACCGCCTCGCGGTGCTTGACGTCGAGCGGCTGACCGACGAGGCCGTCGCGGTGACCTTCGACGTGCCGCCAGCGCTGCGGGAGCTCTTCGCGTTCCGGGCGGGGCAGCATCTCACCGTGCGCCGCCACCACCCCGGATCGGGGGAGGAGATCCGCCGGTCGTACTCCATCTGCTCGACCCCCGCGCTGCTGCGCGACGAGGGCGTGCTGCGGGTGGGCATCAAGCGGGTCGCCGGCGGCGCGTTCTCCACCTTCGCGCTGTCCGAGCTCGCCCCGGGCGACGAGGTCGACGTGCTGCCGCCGCTGGGCCACTTCACCACCGCGTTCGACCCGGACCGGGCGCGGCACTACGCGGCGATCGTGGCCGGCTCGGGGATCACGCCCGTGCTGTCGCTCGCCGCCACCGCGCTGGAGACCGAGCCGGGGAGCCGGGTCACGCTGATCTACGGCAACCGGGCCGCCGGCACCGTGATGTTCGCCGAGGAGCTCGCCGACCTCAAAGACCGCCATCCGCAGCGGCTGCACCTGCTGCACGTGCTGTCGCGCGAGGCGCAGGAGTCCCCGCTGCTGTCGGGCCGGCTGGGCGAGGCCCGCATCGGCGCCATCCTCGACGCGCTGGTGCCGCCCGGCACCGTCGATGAGTGGTTCCTGTGCGGGCCGCACGGCATGGTGCTCGACGCGAAGGTGGCGCTGAGCCTGCGCGGGGTCGACGACGCCGCGGTACACACCGAGCTGTTCCACGTCGACGACGCGCCGCCGGCCGCGCGCACGGCGGCCCCCGAGGCGGCCGGGCATGGCGCCGAGGTGAGCATCCTGCTCGACGGGCGCGAGACCACCTTCACGATGGCGCACGACGAGCGGATCCTCGACGCGGCGCTACGGGCGCGGCCGGAGCTGCCGTACGCGTGCAAGGGCGGCGTCTGCTCGACCTGCCGGGCGAAGGTCGTCGAGGGCGAGGTCCAGATGGCGCGCAACTTCGCGCTCGAGCCGGACGAGCTCGCCGCCGGATATGTTCTGACCTGCCAGTCGATGCCGATCACGGACAGGGTCGTGGTCGACTTCGACGCCTGAGGCGGGTCACACCGATGGGCGGCGGGCGGGTCAGGATCGTGGTCTCGCCGTCGCGCGACGCCGTCGCCGTCCTCGACGGCCGGCCAGCGCCGGGCGACGGCAAGACCCGACCTATTTCATCGAGATTCCTAGATCTCGGCCAGCGCCGCCAGGTCCTCGGCACCGGGGACCCAGGCGGCGGCCGCCGCGTTGGCCGCGACCTGCCCGGCCGAGGTGGCGCCGGCGATCACGCTGGACACGGCCGGCTTCGCGGCGAGCCCGCCGATCGCGACGGTCAGCAGGTCGAGCCCCCGCTCCTCGGCGAACGCGGAGAGGCGCTCGATGCGGTCCCACGGCGCTTCGGCGAGCGTGCGGTCGAAGCCGTCGCGGGCCAGCCGGGAGTCCGGCGGCGGCGCGTCGCCGCGCCGGTACTTGCCGGTGAGTAGCCCCAGCTCGAGCGGGAAGTAGGGGAGCAGGCCCAGGCCGAAGCGCTCCAGCGCGGGCACCAGGTCGGCCTCGACGGAGCGGTCCAGCAGGGAGTAACGGTTCTGCGCGCTCACGAACGGCGTCAGGTGATGGGTCTCGGCCGTCCAGGCCGCGTCGGCGGTCTGCCAGCCCGCGAAGTTCGAGTGGCCGACGTAGCGCACCTTGCCCGCCCGGACCAGGTCGTCGAGCGCGGCCAGCGTCTCCTCGATCGGGGTCTGCGGGTCGGGGCGGTGGATCTGGTACAGGTCGATGTAGTCGGTGCCGAGCCGGCGCAGCGATGCCTCGGCGGCGCGCAGGATGTACCGCCGGCTGCCGCGCGCGCCCCAGTCGGGCCCGTTGGCGCCGCGCGTGTCCATGCCGAATTTGGTCGCGATGATCGCGTCGTCGCGGCGTTTGCGGAGGGCGGCGCCGAGCGCCTCCTCGGACGCGCCGGCGGTGGTGCCGTACACGTCGGCGGTGTCGAACAGGTTGATGCCGAGGTCGAGGGCGGCGTCCACGACCTCGGCGCTGCGGGCCGCGTCGATTCGCCCGCCGAAGTTGTTGCAGCCGATGCCGACCACCGAGACGGCGAGGCCCGAGCGCCCGAGGCGCCGGTAGCGCATTTCAGTCACTCTCGTGATCCTAGGCACGGCCGCTCGACGCCGGCACCGCTCTGGGTACGCTCTGGGTGTGACGACTCCGGTGATCAGCGAGATCCTGCAGCGTGCCGCCGACGGCGGGCGAATCGGCGCGGAGGAGGCACTACTGCTGTACACGGATGCGCCGTTCCACGAGCTGGGCGAGGCCGCCGACGCGGTGCGCCGTCGCCGCTACCCGGATGGCATCGTCACCTACATCATCGACCGCAACATCAACTACACGAATGTCTGCGTGACGGCGTGCAAGTTCTGCGCCTTCTACCGGGCGCCGAAGCACGCCGAGGGCTGGACGCACAGCACCGAGGAGATCCTGCGCCGCTGCGCGGAGGCGGTCGACCTCGGCGCCACGCAGGTGATGCTGCAGGGCGGGCACCACCCGGAGCACGGGGTGGAGTATTACGAGTCGCTGTTCTCGGCGGTGCACACCGAGTTCCCCGACCTGGTCATCCACTCGATCGGCCCGTCCGAGGTGCTGCACATGGCCAAGGTCTCCGGGGTGTCGATCGAGGACGCGATCGCCCGGATCAAGGTGGCCGGCCTGGCCTCGATCGCCGGCGCCGGCGCGGAGATGCTGCCCGACCGGCCGCGGCAAGCGATCGCGCCGCTGAAGGAGTCGGGGGCGCGCTGGCTGGAGGTCATGGCGGCCGCGCACCGGCAGGGCGTCTCGTCGACCGCGACGATGATGATGGGCACCGGCGAGACCAACGCCGAGCGCATCGAGCACCTGCGGCTGATCCGGGACGTGCAGGACCTCGCGGTCGCCAACGGCTACTCCGTCGAGGCGGACCTGGCCGGGACCATGGGCGGGTTCCGCTCCTTCATCCCGTGGACCTACCAGCCGGAAAACAACCACCTCAAGGGGCGCACGCAGGCGACGAGCCTGGAATACCTGCGCCTGGTGGCGGTCGCGCGGCTGTTCTTCGACAACATCGCTCACCTGCAGTCGTCCTGGCTGACCACGGGCAAGGACGTCGGCCAGGTCTCGTTGCACCTGGGCGTCGACGACCTGGGCTCGATCATGCTCGAGGAGAACGTGATCTCCTCGGCCGGCGCCCGGCACCGCTCCCGCCTGACCGAGCTCGTCCAGATGATCCGGGGCGCGGACCGCATCCCGGCGCAGCGGGACACGCAGTACCAGCACCTCAAGGTCCACCGGACCGAGGCCGACGACCCGACCGACGAGCGCGTGCAGTCGCACTTCTCGTCCATCGCCATCCCCGGCGGCGGCACCGGCCGGTCGCTCCCACTGACCCCGGCGAACTCATGAGCGGTCCGGAGCGAAGCGTAGGGGCCGTTCATGATGGGCTCAGTCTTCCGGCATGCTGGCGCCGGAGCGAAGCGGAGGTGACGGCATGACGCGCGCATCGCTGGACAAGGAGCCGGAGGAGGTCGCGGCGATGTTCGACGGCGTGGCCCGCCGGTACGATCTCACCAACACCGTCCTCTCCGGCGGCCGCGACCGCATGTGGCGCCGCGAGACGCGCCTCGCGCTCGGCCTCAAGCCCGGCGAGAAGGTCCTCGATCTGGGCGCTGGCACGGGCGTGTCGACGCTGGAGCTCGGCCGGTCGGGCGCGTTCGCGGTGGGCGCCGACATCTCGGTCGGCATGCTGCAGGCCGGCCGGGAGAAGCGCCCGGAGGTGCCGTTGCTCGCCGCCGACGCGCTGCACCTGCCGTTCGCCGACGAGACCTTCGACGCCGTGACCATCTCCTTCGCGCTGCGCAACATCGCCGACACGGACGCGGCGCTGAGCGAGATGGCCCGGGTGACCAAGCCCGGCGGCCGGCTCGTGGTGTGTGAGTTCAGCACCCCGACGTGGCGCCCGTTCCGCGCCGTCTACCAGGGCTACCTGGTGGGCGCCCTGCCGCAGGTCGCGAAGCGGGTCTCGAGCAACCCGGACGCGTATGTGTATCTGGCCGAGTCGATCCGGGCCTGGCCGGACCAGGCCGGGCTGGCCGCGCGGATCGGCGAGAACGGCTGGCGGAAGGTCGCGTGGCGCAACCTGACCGGCGGCGTGGTGGCAATGCACCGCGGCTTCCGCATCTGACCTCGCCGTCGGCCGCTCTGCGCTTGTGACCACCGCCGGGCCTCGGCGGTGGTCACGAGAACGGGAAGCGCGCCGGGGTCAGGCGGTCCAGCAGGGCGCGGATCTCGCGGGCCAGTTCCGAAGGACGCTGTTCCAGATCGGCCCGCGTGAAGGTGGCCAGCGTCCAACCCGCGGCGGCCAGGCGCAACTGCGCGCGTCCCGCGCTGCCCGAAAGGTCCGGAAAAAGGCCGGGAAAGCGGGACATACCCAGGTCAACGGCCAGGCGGGCCGTGGCGAAGGCCACGTCTGCGACCATGATCTCACCCCAGCGGTCGAGAATCGGCTCGTCGTAGCGCCAGGCCCACAGGCCGGCCCGGCGCAGAGCGCGGGTCGCCAGGTGGCGGGTTGCGACATCCACGATTACTCAGGATTGTCGTCCCGTGACGCCCTGTCGACGTACAAGCTGGGCCTGTGGACAATCCCGCTCGCGCCGGGGGATGCGGCTCGTGGAATGACTGTTCGGGTGAAAAATTAGGGTTGCCTTACCGGAAGTGGGGCTGTTCACGGTTCTAGACTGCTCAACGGATGACTTTGTGAAGACTTTCACGAGCGCGAAACGAGCGCAGCTGAGCGGGTAGGAGGTGTTACGGCCGTGACCGACATCGGAAAAGATGCGGATGTCATCGTCGTCGGCGCCGGGCCGGGCGGCTCGACCGCGGCGTTCCACCTCGCCCGTCACGGGCTGCAGGTCCTGCTGCTCGAGAAGACCGAGTTCCCGCGCGAGAAGGTGTGCGGCGACGGGCTCACGCCCCGCTCGGTCAAGCAGCTGATCAAGATGGGCATCGACACCACCGAGGAGAAGGGCTGGCTGCGCAACCGCGGCCTGCGCGTCATCGGCGGTGGGGTGCGCCTCGAGCTGGACTGGCCCGACCTCGCGAGCTTCCCGGACTACGGGCTGACCCGCACCCGCATGGACTTCGATAACATGCTCGCCACGGCCGCGACCGATGCGGGCGCCGTGCTGCGCACCGGGACCAACGTGACCGGTCCGATCCTCGACCGCACCGGCCGGGTTGTCGGTGTGACCGCCACCGGCCAGGACGGGGAGCCGCTGGAGTTCCGCGCCCCGTTGGTCATCGCCGCCGACGGCGTCTCCGGGCGGTTCGCGCTGGCGCTGGGCATCGCCAAGCGCGACGACCGGCCGATGGGTGTGGCCGTCCGGCAGTATTACTTCAGCCAGACCCGCCACGACGACGACTACCTCGAGTCGTGGCTGGAGCTGCGCAGCCGGGAGTCGGGCGACAAGCTCCTGCCGGGGTATGGCTGGATCTTCGGGCTCGGCGACGGCCGGGTCAACGTCGGCCTGGGCGTGCTCAACAGCAGCGTCGCCTACGGCAAGACCAACTACAGGACGCTGCTCGCCGACTGGCTGGACAACACCCCGGCCGACTGGGGCCTTTCCGACCCGGCCAACGCCGACGGCAAGTCCCAGGGCGCGGCGCTGCCGATGGGGTTCAACCGGGTGCCGCACTACACCCGGGGCGTGCTCCTCGTCGGCGACACCGGTGGCATGGTCAACCCCTTCAACGGCGAGGGGATCGCCTACGCCATGGAGTCCGGCGAACTGGCGGCGGAGATCGCCGTCCACGCGCTGGCCCGCCCGCAGGGCACCGCGCGCGAGCGAGTGCTCGCCAACTATCCGTCCGAGCTGAAGGCCCGCTACGGGGGGTACTACCGGCTCGGCAATGTGTTTGTGAAGCTCATCGGCAACCCGCAGATCATGCGGATCGCCACCAAGCACGGCATGCCACACCCGACCCTCATGCGGTTCGTGCTGAAACTCCTCGCCAACCTCACGGACCCGCGGGGTGGGGACGCCATGGACCGCGTGATCAACGCGATGACTCGGCTGGCGCCAGCCGCCTGACCCCCAAAGGCACTGGCCAAGGCCGCATTTGGGGTGCCCCCGGACGAAGCCGTCCAGGCATTACCGAATAGTGTTAAACCCGCAAACAGAGTGGTCCCAGGGGCCGGCCGCCCCGCGGGCTCGCCGAAAGGACGGAGCAGCACGATGTCGCTCGCGCCGTACGTACCGATTCTTGGGCTCTTCGCCCTAGCCGCCGCATTCGCACTGTTCTCGGTGGCGATCGCGCCCTTCGTCGGGCCGCGCCGGTTCAACAAGGCAAAGCTCGACGCCTACGAGTGCGGCATCGAGCCGACTCCCCAGCCTGTCGGCGGTGGCCGCTTCCCGATCAAGTTCTATCTGACCGCGATGCTGTTCATCGTCTTCGACATCGAGATCATCTTCCTGTATCCGTGGGCCGTGAACTTCGACGCGCTCGGCCTTTTCGGGTTCGTGGAGATGGTGCTGTTCATCGTCACCGTGTTCGTCGCGTTCGCCTATGTCTGGCGCCGCGGCGGGCTGGATTGGGACTGAGCCATGGGCATCGAGGAAAAGGTACCGACCGGCGTCCTGTTGACCACCGTCGAGAAGCTGGTCAACTGGTCGCGCAAGGCGAGCTTCTGGCCGGCCACCTTCGGCCTGGCCTGCTGCGCCATCGAGATGATGGCGACCGGCGCCGCGCGCTACGACCTGGCGCGCTTCGGCATGGAGGTCTTCCGGGCGAGCCCCCGTCAGGCCGACCTGATGATCGTCGCGGGCCGCGTGAGCCAGAAGATGGCCCCGGTCCTGCGCCAGATCTACGACCAGATGCCGGAGCCCAAGTGGGTGCTCTCCATGGGCGTCTGCGCCTCCAGCGGAGGTATGTTCAACAACTACGCGATCGTCCAGGGCGTGGACCACATCGTTCCCGTGGACATGTATCTGCCGGGCTGCCCGCCGCGGCCGGAGATGCTCATCGACGCGATCCTGCGCCTGCACGACAAGGTCATGGCCGAGCCGCTGGGTGACCGGCGCCGCCGCGCGATCGAGGCGCGGGTGGAGCGCGAGGGCGCGCCCGTGGTGGCACCTGGCGCGATGCCGTCGAGCTACCGGTTCGACAAGGTCAAGCGCGCCGAGTGGACGAAGGCCGTCGCCGCGGGCCGCGAGGAGCAGCTGCGCATCCAGAAGTGGATGGAAGAGCGGGCGAACCTGTCCGGAGGAACCAAGTGACTGAAGCAGAGCCGGTCGGCGCGCAGCTCGGTGCCACGGCCCAGACCCCGCCGTCCAGTGGGGCCGGGCGCGGCATGTTCGGCGTGCAGGGCACCGGCGACACCTCGGGCTTCGGCGGCCTGCGCCGCCGGCGCGCGGCCGAGCTCGACTCGCCTCGGCCCTTCGGCGGCGACTTCGACGAGGTCGTGGACGCCCTCGAGGAGGCATACGCCCCCTTCAACGACGCGATCGAGCGCATCGTGGTCGACCGCGGCGAGCTCACGCTGCACATCGTGCCGGAGCGCATCGCCGAGGTCTGCCAGGCGCTGCGGGACGACCCGGCGCTGCGCTTCGAGCTGTGCTCCTCGGTGTCGGGCGTGGACTACCTCGGCTCCGACGGCCGTCGGCTGCACGCGGTGTACCACCTGACGTCGCTGACCTTCCGCCGCCGGATCCGCCTCGAGGCGGCGGTCACCGCCGAGGACCCGCACCTGCCGAGCGTGACCCAGGTGTACCCCACCGCCGACTGGCAGGAGCGGGAGACCTACGACATGTTCGGCATCGTCTTCGACGGCCACCCCAACCTGACCCGGATCCTCATGCCGGACGACTGGGAAGGCTTCCCGCAGCGGAAGGACTACCCGCTCGGCGGCGTGCCGGTCGAGTACAAGGGTGCGGAGATCCCGCCGCCGGACCAGCGGAGGAGTTACCAGTGACGCAGCGATTGCGGAGTCACCAGATGACTCAGGTGTCAGGTCATCGGGCCGCCGAGCGAAGCGAGGGATCCCCGGTGACGCAGCGATTGCGGAGTCGCCAGATGGCTCAGGTGTCAGGTCATCGGGCCGCCGAGCGAAGCGAGGGATCCCGATGACCACGGATTATGCGGCCGCGCGTGAGACCACCGAGGGCCGGGTCTTCACCGTTACCGGCGGGGACTGGGACACGGTCGTCAACGAGGCCGGCTCCGAAGAGCGCATCGTCGTCAACATGGGCCCGCAGCACCCGTCCACGCACGGCGTGCTCCGCCTGGTGCTCGAGCTCGAGGGCGAGACCGTCACCGAGGCGAGGACCGTCATCGGATACCTCCACACGGGCATCGAGAAGAACCTGGAGTTCCGCAACTGGACCCAGGGCACCACGTTCGTGACCCGGATGGACTACCTGGCGCCGATCTTCAACGAGGCCGGCTACTGCATGGCGGTCGAGAAGCTGCTCGGCATCGAGGACCAGATCACCGATCGCGCCAAGACGATCCGCATCCTCATGATGGAGCTCAACCGGATCTCCTCCCACCTGGTCTGGCTCGCCACGACCGGCATGGAGCTCGGCGCCCTGTCGATGATGATCTACGGGTTCCGCGAGCGCGAGTACATCCTGGACATCTTCGAGATCGTCTCCGGCCTGCGGATGAACATGGCGTACGTACGCCCCGGCGGCGTCGCGCAGGACGTCCCGGACGAGGCGATCGTCAAGATCCGCGAGCTGCTCGGCTGGATGCCGGACCGCATCGACATGTACGAGGACCTGCTCTCCGGCAACACGATCTGGCGCGAGCGCACCCAGGGTGTCGCCGTGCTCGACGTGACGGGGTGCCTGGCGCTGGGCATCACCGGCCCGGTGCTGCGCTCCGCGGGCCTGGGTTGGGACCTCCGCAAGCAGCAGCCGTACGGCGGCTACGAGACCTACGACTTCGAGGTCCCGACGGAGACGACCGCCGACGCGTGGGGCCGCTACAAGGTCCGGCTCGGCGAGATGCGCCAGTCGCTGCGGATCGTCGAGCAGGCACTCGCTCGGCTGGAGCCCGGCCCAATCATGATCGCCGACAAGAAGATCGCATGGCCGGCGCAGCTGGCGGTCGGCGGCGACGGCCTGGGCAACTCGCTCGAGCACGTCGCGAAGATCATGGGCCAGTCGATGGAGGCCCTGATCCACCACTTCAAGCTGGTGACCGAGGGCTTCCGGGTGCCGGCCGGCCAGGTGTACGTGCCGATCGAGGCGCCCCGCGGCGAACTCGGCGTGCACGCGGTGTCCGACGGTGGCACGCGCCCGTTCCGGGTGCACTACCGGGAGCCCAGCTTCGTCAATCTGCAGGCGATCCCGGCGATGGCGGAGGGCGGTCTGCTCGCCGACGTCATCGTGGGCGGCGCCTCGCTCGACCCCGTCATGGGTGGGTGTGATCGTTGATGGTGTTCAGTGAGGTCACGCGCGAGCGCGCGCGTGAGATCATCGCGCGCTACCCCGAGGGCCGCTCGCGCTCCGCGCTGCTGCCGCTGCTGCACCTGGTGCAGTCGGAGGAGGGCTACGTCTCTCCGGCCGGCATCGCCTTCTGCGCCGAGATCCTGGGGATCACCAAGGCCCAGGTGGGTGCGGTTGCGACGTTCTACACCATGTACAAGCGCAAGCCGACCGGCGACTGGCTGGTGAGCGTCTGCACCAACACGATGTGCGGCGTGCTCGGCGGCGACCGGGCATACCAGGCCCTGAGCGACTACCTCGGGGTCGGGCACGACGAGACGACCGCCGACGGCAAGATCACTCTTGAGCACGCCGAGTGCCTCGCGGCCTGCGACTACGCGCCGGTGATGACGGTCAACTACGAGTTCTTCGACGGTGTGACCGAGGACAGCGCGCTGTCGCTGGTCAAGCAGCTGCAGAACGGCGACCGCCCGCAGCCGAGCCGGGGCACCCGGCTCTGCACGCTCAAGGAGATGGCGGTGCAGCTCGCGGGCTTCGCCGACGACCGGGGCGACGAGGTCATCGGCGAGGGGCCGGCCGGGGAGTCGACGCTGGCCGGTAGCCGGCTCGCGGAGCGCTTCGGGATCTCGGTGCCGGGCTTCGACCCGGAGACGCCCATCGCCAAGAAGGACGAGGCGAAGAAATGACGCTGGACCACCAGCCCTCGCAGGAGTCGCTGTCGAAGCTCACGCCGGTGCTCACCAAGCGCTGGCTGTCGCCCGACGCGTGGAAGATCGACGTGTACGAGCGGCTCGACGGCTACACGGCGTTGCGCAAGGCGTTCAGGGCCCACCCGGACGACCTGATCCAGCTGGTCAAGGACTCGGGCCTGCGTGGACGCGGCGGTGCCGGCTTCCCGACCGGCATGAAGTGGGGCTTCATCCCCCAGAACGACGGCAAGCCGCACTACCTCGTGGTCAACGCCGACGAGGGCGAGCCGGGCACCTGCAAGGACCTGCCGCTGATGATGGCCGACCCACACGCGCTGGTCGAGGGCGTCATCATCGCGTCGTACGCGATCCGGGCCAACTTCGCCGCGATCTACATCCGCGGCGAGGCGGTGCACGCGGCCCGCCGGCTGCGCTCCGCGGTCCAGCAGGCCTACGCCAAGGGATATCTGGGCAAGAACATCCTCGGCAGCGGCTTCGACCTCGACCTGGTCGTGCACAGCGGCGCCGGCGCGTACATCTGCGGCGAGGAGACCGCGCTGCTGGACTCGCTGGAGGGCTACCGCGGCCAGCCCCGGCTGCGCCCGCCGTTCCCGGCCACGCACGGCCTCTACGCCTCGCCGACGGTCGTCAACAACGTCGAGACGATCACCAGCGTGCCGTACATCGTGCTCGGCGGCTCCGCCTGGTTCCGCAGCATGGGCACCGAGAAGTCGCCGGGCCCGAAGATCTACTCGATCTCGGGACGGGTGAACCGCCCCGGTCAGTACGAGTGCGGTCTCGGCGTCACGCTGCGGCAGCTCATCGACCTGGCCGGTGGCATGCAGCCCGGACACAAGCTCAAGTTCTGGACGCCGGGCGGCTCGTCGACGCCGATGCTCACCGACGAGCACCTCGACACGCCGCTGGACTTCGAGGGCATGGCCGGGGTCGGCACGATGCTCGGCACCACCGCCGTGCAGGTCTTCTCCGACCAGGACGACATCGTCTACGCCACGTATCGCTGGATCGCGTTCTACCACCACGAGTCCTGCGGTAAGTGCACCCCGTGCCGCGAGGGCAACTACTGGATGGTCCGCATCCTGCACCGCATCCTGGCCGGCCAGGGCACCCACCAGGACCTCGACACCCTGCTGGACGCCTGCGACAACCTGCTGGGTCGCTCGTTCTGCGCGCTCGGCGACGGCGCGACCAGCCCGGTGACGTCCTCGATCAAGTACTTCAAGCAGGACTACCTGGACTACATCGAGGGCCGCAAGGCGCCGATGTTCGCCGGCGAGCTGGTAGGAGCCCACTGATGACCGACGTGGTTCCCAAGACTGAGACGGTGAAGCTCACGATCGACGGCATCGAGGTCGAGGCGCCGAAGGGTGCGCTCGTCATCCGGGCCGCCGAGCAGGTGGGCATCTCGATCCCGCGCTTCTGCGACCACCCGCTGCTGGCCCCGGCCGGCGCCTGCCGGCAGTGCCTGGTCGACATCGAGGGCCAGCGCAAGCCGGTCGCCTCCTGCACGCAGCCGGTGGCCGAGGGCATGGTTGTAAGGACCCAGCTGACCTCCGATGTGGCCAAGAAGGCCCAGGAGGGAATCATGGAGTTCCTCCTGATCAACCACCCGCTCGACTGCCCGGTCTGCGACAAGGGCGGCGAGTGCCCGCTGCAGAACCAGGCGATGAGCAACGGCCAGGCCGAGTCCCGGTTCGTCGAGCAGAAGCGGGAGTACCCCAAGCCGCTGCCGATCAGCACCCAGGTGCTGCTCGACCGCGAGCGGTGCGTGCTGTGCCAGCGCTGCACCCGGTTCTCCGACGAGATCGCCGGCGACAAGTTCATCGACCTGATGGAGCGCTCGTCCAACGAGCAGATCGGCGTGTTCCGCGGCGACCCCGATTCGCCCGAGGACGACGCGCCGTTCAACAGCTACTTCTCCGGCAACACGATCCAGATCTGCCCGGTCGGGGCGCTGACGAGCTCGCAGTACCGTTTCCGGGCCCGCCCCTTCGACCTGGTCTCCACGCCGAACGTCTGCGAGCACTGCTCCGCGGGCTGCGACCAGCGGGCCGACCACCGCCGGGGCAAGGTCATGCGCCGCCTCGCCGGCGACGACCCGGCGGTGAACGAGGAGTGGAACTGCGACAAGGGACGCTTCGCGTTCCAGTATGTCAACGCCACCGACCGCATCACCACCCCGCTGGTCCGCGACAAGAAGACCGGTGAGCTGCGCACGGCCAGCTGGCCGGAGGCGCTGACGGTCGCCGCGGCCGGGCTCGCCGCCGCGAAGGACAACGGCGGCGTGGGCGTGCTGGCCGGCGGCCGGCTGACCGTCGAGGACGCCTACGCGTACGCGAAGTTCGCCCGGGTCGCGCTCGGCACGAACGACATCGACTTCCGCGCCCGGCCGCTGTCGGCGGAGGAGACCGAGTTCCTCGGCTCCCACGTCGTCGGGCGGGCCGACGTCACCTACGCCGACATCGACCAGGCCCCCGCGGTCGTCTTCGTCGGGCTGGAGCCCGAGGAGGAGTGCCCGATCATCTTCCTGCGGGCGCGCAAGGCCTACCTCAAGCGAGGTCTGCCCAGCTACGCGGTGGCGCCGTTCGTGAGCCGCGGCTTCGAGAAGCTCGGCGCGACCGTCCTGCTCACCGTCCCCGGTGCCGAGGCGGAGGTGCTCGGCGCGTCCGAGCAGTTGCGCGAGGCGCTGTCGGCCGAGGGCGCGATCCTGTTCGTCGGCGAGCGGCTGGCGAGCGTGCCGGGCGGCCTGTCCGCCGCGGCGCGGCTAGCCGAGGCCACCGGTGCCCGGCTCGCCTGGGTGCCGCGCCGGGCCGGCGATCGCGGCGCGGTCGAGGCCGGCGTCCTGCCGACCCTGCTGCCGGGCGGCCGCCAGGTCTTCGACCCGGCCGCGCGCGGCGAGGTCGCCATCGCCTGGGACCTGGACGCGGGCGTGCTGCCCAGCGCCTCGGGCCGCGACACCGACGGCATCGTCGCCGCGGCCCGCGAGGGCCGGCTCGGCGCGCTGGTCGTCGGCGGCGTCGACCCCTCCGACCTGGCCGACCCGATCGCCGCCGAGGAGGCGCTGGACAAGGTCGGCTTCCTGGTCAGCCTGGAGCTGCGGATGAGCGCCGTCGCCAAGCGCGCCGACGTCGTCCTGCCGATCGCCCCGGCGGTCGAGAAGTCCGGCTCCTACGTCAACTGGGAGGGCCGGACCCGCCCGTTCGGCACCGTGCTGAAGACCCAGGCGATGAGCGACGCCCGCGTGCTCGACACGCTGGGCCGCGAGCTCGGCGTCCAGCTCGGCGTCGCGGATGTGACGGCGATCCGGGTGCAGCTGGCCGCACTGGCTCAGCTGCCGCTGCCGGGCACCGTTGCCGGCGGCGCCGGCAACCCGAGTGTCGTTCGCGGCAACGCGCCGGACGTCGAGCCGGCCGCGACGCCCAAGCCGGGCAGCGGCCAGGCGATCCTGGCCTCCTGGCATCACCTGATCGACGGCGGCTCGCTGCAGGACGGGGACGGTCACCTGGCCGGCACCGCCCGCCCCGCCGTGGTCCGGATCTCCAAGAGCAACGCGGCCGACCTCGGCGTGGTGGACGGGGACGCGGTGACGGTCGGCAGCGACCGGGGCGCGATCACCCTGCCGGCACTCGTCACCGACATGGTCGACGGGGTTGTGTGGATCCCGACGAACTCACCGGGCTCGACCCTGCGGCGCACGCTCGGCGTCACCGAGGGCGCGCTGGTCGAGATCAGCACTGGGGGTAGCGCAAAATGACGCCTCTCGCCTACGGCAACCTGGAGCAGTTCGGCAAGGACCCCTGGTGGCTGGTGATCGCGAAGGTCGTCGTGATCTTCGCCTTCCTGGTCGTCATGACGCTCTTCGCCATCTGGTACGAGCGCCGGGTCGTGGCCCGCATGCAGGTCCGCCCGGGCCCCAACCGCAACGGGCCGTTCGGCCTGCTGCAGTCGCTCGCCGACGGCCTGAAGCTGGCCTTCAAGGAAGACATCATGCCGCGCCTGGCGGACAAGGTGGTCTTCTTCTTCGCGCCGGTGGTCTCCACGATCTGCGCGTTCACCGCGTTCTCGGTGATCCCGTTCGGGCCGTCGGTGTCGATATTCGGCACGCACACCCCGCTGCAACTCACCGACATCCCGGTGGCGGTGCTGCTGGTGCTGGCCTGCGCCTCGATGGGCATCTACGGCATCGTGCTGGGCGGCTGGGCCTCCGGCTCGACGTATCCGCTGCTCGGCGGCCTGCGCTCGAGCGCCCAGATGATCTCGTACGAGGTCGCGATGGGCCTGTCCATCGTCTCGGTCTTCCTGGTCGCGGGCACGATGTCGACCTCGGAGATCGTCGCGGCGCAGGCGGGCAACGGCACCGCCAACGTGCTCGGCATGACCTGGCACCTGCCGGCCTGGTTCGCCGTGCTGCTCCTCCCGAGCTTCCTGATCTACTTCACGGCCGCGGTCGGTGAGACCAACCGGGCACCCTTCGACCTGCCCGAGGCCGAGTCCGAGCTCGTCGGCGGCTTCCACACCGAGTACTCGTCGCTGAAGTTCGCGCTGTTCTTCCTCGCCGAGTACGTCAACATGGTCACCGTCTCGGGCCTGTGCGCCACGCTGTTCCTCGGTGGCTGGCGCGCCCCGTGGCCGATCTCGCTCTGGGACGGCGCGAACCACGGCTGGTGGCCGGTCCTGTGGTTCACCATCAAGGTGCTCCTGCTGCTGTTCGTGTTCGTCTGGCTCCGCGGCACGCTGCCCCGGCTGCGCTACGACCAGTTCATGCGCTTCGGCTGGAAGGTGCTCATCCCGGCCAACCTGGTCTGGATCCTGGTACTGGCCGGCATCCGGCTGGTGCAGACGCACGACGAGCTGAGCACGGGCACGCGCACCGGGGTGATCGTGGGCATCGTCGCCCTGGTCGTGCTGGTGCTGGCGCTCGTCGGCCTGCAGCGCGCCCGCCGCGGCCCGCTGGCCGACCTGCCGCAGCCGCACCCCGGCGGCCGGGTCGGTGGCGAGAACGGCTTCCCGTTGCCGCCGCTGAACCTCGAGGTGCCGCCCAGCCCGCGGGCCAAGCGCGTGATCGTCGAGCGGGAAACCGTCCCGACCGGCAAGGAGAGCTGACGTGTCTATTGGTGGAACCCTCAAGGGGTTCGGGGTCACCTTCTCGCACATGTTCAAGAAGGTGGTCACCGAGGAGTACCCGGAGCAGCGCAAGCCGCCCGCTCCGCGGTACCACGGCCGGCACATTCTCAACCGCTGGCCGGACGGGCTCGAGAAGTGCATCGGGTGCGAACTGTGCGCATGGGCGTGCCCGGCGGACGCGATCTTCGTCGAGGGCGCGGACAACACCGAGGACGCGCGGTTCTCGCCCGGTGAGCGTTACGCCCAGACGTACCAGATCAACTACGCCCGCTGCATCTTCTGCGGGCTGTGCATCGAGGCCTGCCCGACCCGCTCGCTGACCATGAGCAACGAGTACGAGCTGGCCCGCGACAACCGCCGCGACCTGATCTTCACCAAGGAGCAGCTGCTCGCGCCGCTGCTGCCGGGTATGGAGCGCCCGCCGCACGACATGCGCCTGGGCGACTCGGAGAAGGACTACTACGTCGGCGCGTTGGAGAACCCCGGCACCTCCGCCGGCGCCGAACGCTACAAGGGGGTCCGTCCATGACCCTGGCATTGCAGACGTTGGCGTCGGCTGGCGAGGTGAAGGGCGGCGAGGCCGTCACCTTCTGGATCCTCGCCCCGCTCGCGGTGCTCGGCGCGATCGGCATGATCTGTGCGCGCAACGCGGTGCACTCGGCGCTTTCGCTGATCATCACGATGATGTCCCTGGGCGTGTTCTACGTCCTGCAGGCCGGCCCGTTCATCGGCATGGTGCAGATCATCGTCTACACCGGCGCCATCATGATGCTGTTCCTGTTCGTGCTGATGCTCGTCGGCCGCGACTCGTCGGACTCGCTGATCGAGACGCTGCGCGGGCAGCGGATGGCGGCCAGCATCCTGGGCATCGGCCTGGCGCTGCTGCTGGGCATCGGCCTCTACCAGGCCATGGGCGGCGTCAGCCCGAAGGGCCTGGCCGAGGCCAACGCGGCCGGCAACGTGGTGGGCATCTCCCGGCTGCTGTTCACCAAGTACGTCTGGGTCTTCGAAGTCACGTCGGCGCTGCTGATCACGGCGGCGGTCGGCGCGATGATCCTGGCGCACATCCAGAAGCGCAAGGAAGACAAGGTCAGTCAGCCGGAACGCATGGTGGCGCGCTTCCGCCCGGGCAACTACCCGGCGCCGAAGCCCGGCCCCGGCGTCTTCGCCGGCTCGGACTCGGTGGCGACCCCGGCCCGGCTGCCCGACGGCACGCCGTCCGAACGCAGCATCTCCAAGATCCTGCCGACGCGGGAGTTGACGTCAGCCGACGTCGCACCAAAGGGGACCGAGAAGTGACTCCGACGTACTACATCGTCCTCGCGGCGATTCTGTTCACGATCGGCGCGGTGGGCGTACTCGTCCGCAGGAACGCGATCGTGCTGTTCATGTGCATCGAGTTGATGCTGAACTCGGCCAACCTCGCGCTGGTCACGTTCAGCCGGATCAACGGCACGCTCGACGGGCAGATCATGGCGTTCTTCGTCATGGTCGTGGCGGCGGCCGAGGTCGTCGTCGGCCTGGCGATCATCATGTCGATCTTCCGGACTCGGCGCTCGGCCAGCGTCGACGACGCGAACCTGCTGAAGTACTAAGGAGCGGGTGGTGGAACCAATCGCCTACTCGGCGGCGAGCGGATGGCTGGGCTCGTTCTGGCTGCTCCCGACGATCCCGCTGGTCAGCGCGGCAGTGCTGCTGCTGCTCGGCAAGCGGGCCGACCGCTGGGGTCACTGGCTCGGCGTGCTCAGCGTCGCCGTGTCGTTCGTACTCGGGCTGACGTACTTCTTCTCGCTGCGCGGGCTGGAGAACCGCAGCGGTGTCGAGCTCAAACTGTGGGACTTCATCAGCGTCGGCAGCTTCCACGTCGACATGGGCCTGCTCCTCGACCCGCTGTCGGCGATGTTCGTGCTGCTCATCACCGGCGTCGGCGCCCTGATCCACCTCTATGCGGTGGGCTACATGGAGAACGACCCGGGCAGGCGGAAGTTCTTCGGGTACTTCAACCTGTTCATCGCGGCGATGCTGTTGCTGGTCCTCGGCAACAACTACGTGATGCTGTACTTCGGCTGGGAGGGCGTCGGACTCGCCTCCTACCTGCTGATCTCCTTCTGGAACCTGCGCCCCAGCGCGGCGACCGCCGGTAAGAAGGCGTTCCTGATGAACCGCGTCGGTGACGCGGGCCTCGCGATCGCGATCTTCCTGATGTTCGCCTACATCGGCCGCGTCGACTACGCGGGCGTCGCCAACAACGTGGGCGCCCTGAGCAGCGGCGTTGTCCTCGCCATCGGGCTCCTGCTGCTGCTGGGCGCGGCCGGCAAGTCCGGCCAGTTCCCGCTGCAGGCCTGGCTCCCCGACGCGATGGAGGGCCCGACCCCGGTCTCGGCCCTGATCCACGCCGCGACGATGGTGACCGCGGGCGTCTACCTCGTCGCCCGCTCGCACCCGATCTTCGACGCGTCACCCGACGCGCAGACCGTGGTCGTCGCCGTCGGCGCGCTGACGCTGCTGATCGGCTGCATCATCGGCTGCGCCAAGGACGACATCAAGCGGGTGCTGGCCTGGTCGACGGTCAGCCAGATCGGCTACATGTTCCTGGGCGTCGGGCTCGGCGGCGCGGCCTACGCGCTCGCGCTGATCCACCTGCTCGCGCACGGCTTCTTCAAGGCCGGCATGTTCCTCGGAGCCGGCTCGGTCATGCACGGCATGCACGACCAGACCGACATCCGCCGTTTCGGCGGGCTCTGGAAGTACATGAAGATCACCTGGGTCACGTTCGGACTCGGCTGGCTCGCGATCATCGGCTTCCCCGGCCTGTCCGGCTTCTTCTCGAAGGAGCCGATCATCGCGGCCGCCTTCGAGCGCGAGGGCTGGACGGCGTGGCTCTTCGGTGGGGCGGCACTGCTCGGCGCGGGCCTGACCGCGTTCTACATGACGCGGCTGTTCTGGCTGACGTTCCACGGCCCGAAGCGCTGGACCGAGGACATCAAGCACCCGCACGAGTCGCCGGCCGTGATGACGATCCCGCTGATCCTGCTGGCGGTCGGCTCGGTGTTCGCCGGCTGGCTGCTGTCGACGTCGGTGCCCGACTGGCTGACCCCGGTCTATGGCACCGAGCGCGTCGCTCATGAGCCGGTCATCGACCACTGGCTGATCACCACGCTGTCGATTGTGCTGACCTTCGCCGGCGCCGGCCTCGCGATCGCGCTGTTCAACAAGGGCACCGCCCTGCAGGAGGAGCCGGCCGGTCCGCTGGTGACCGCCGCGCGCAAGAACCTCTACACCGACTCGTTCAACGAGATCGTGTTCGAGGCGCCGGGTCGCTACCTGACCCGCGCCCTGGTCTACCTCGACAACCGCGGCATCGACGGGCTGGTCAACGGCCTGGCCGCGGGCGTCGGCGGCGGGTCCGGCCGATTGCGCCGGACCCAGACCGGGTTCGTGCGCACCTACGCCCTGTCCATCCTCGGAGGTGCGGTGCTCGTGGTTGCCGCCACGCTTGCGGTGAGGTTCGGATGAGCCACTTCCCCTACCTGACCGTCCTCACGGCCGCGCCGCTCGTCGGCGCGGCGGGGGTCGCGCTGCTGCCCAAGGACAAGCCCGAGCTCGCCAAGCGTGTCGCGCTGGCCTGGTCGGTCGTGGTCCTGGCGCTCGGCGTCGGCCTGTGGGCGCAGTTCAAGCCCGAAGGCGACCGCTTCCAGCTGCGCGACTCCTGGACCTGGATCCCGCAGTGGGGCGCGAAGTTCACGTTCGCCGTCGACGGCATCGCCCTCGTCATGATCGCGCTGATCGCACTGCTCGTGCCGCTGGTCATCCTGGCCTCCTGGCACGACGCGGAGCGCAGCAAGCGGTCGGTCCCGGCGTATTTCGCGCTGCTGCTGGCGCTCGAGTGCACGATGATCGGCGTCTTCGCCGCGCAGGACGTGTTCCTGTTCTACGTGTTCTTCGAGGTCATGCTCGTGCCGATGTACTTCCTCATCGGCTCCTACGGCGGGCAGCACAAGCAGTACGCCGCGGTGAAGTTCTTCCTGTACTCGCTGCTCGGCGGCCTGTTCATGCTGGCCGCGCTGGTCGGGCTGTGGGTGCTGGGCGGGGAGACGTTCGACTGGCAGACCCTGGTCAACGCCGACTTCTCGACCAACACCGAGCGGTGGCTGTTCCTCGGATTCTTCATCGCGTTCGCGATCAAGGCGCCGTTCTTCCCGTTCCACACCTGGCTGCCGGACGCCGGTGGCGCCGCGCCGGCCGGTGCCGCCGCGCTGCTCGTCGGCGTGCTGGACAAGGTCGGGACGTTCGGGATCCTGCGGTACTGCCTGCCGCTCTTCCCGAACGCGTCGAAGGACTTCGCGTGGCTCGGGCTCACGCTCGCGCTCGTCGGCATCATCTACGGCGCCCTGGTCGCGATCGGGCAGAAGGACCTCAAGCGCCTGGTGTCGTACACGTCGATCGCGCACTTCGGCTTCATCGGCGTCGGCATCTTCGCCTTCACCACGCAGGCCGGCACGGGCGCGGTCCTCTACATGGTCAACCACGGCCTGGCGACCGGCCTGCTGTTCCTGGTCGTCGGCATGCTCGTGGCCCGCCGGGGCAGCGCGCTGGTGACCGACTTCGGCGGCGCGGGCAAGCTCATGCCGGTGCTCGCCGGCGTCTTCTTCATCGCCGGTCTCGCCTCGCTGGCGCTGCCCGGCACCTCGCCCTTCGTCTCCGAGTTCCTGGTGCTGATCGGCACGTTCACGGTGAACAAGCCGGTCGCGATCATCGCCACCGCCGGCATCATCCTGGCGGCCGGGTACGTGCTCTGGATGATCCAGCGCACCACCCAGGGCACCCCGAACCCGAAGCTGGTCGAGATCAAAGCCATGAGCCGCGACCTCTCCCTGCGCGAGGCCGTCGTGGTCGCCCCGCTGATCGCGTTGATCCTGCTGCTGGGCTTCTACCCCAAGCCGGTGACCGACGTGATCAACCCGGCGGTGAAGGCGACCATGCAAGACGTCGGCAAGACCGACCCGAAAGCCACCGTGGGTACCGTGGAGGCCGGCAAGTGAACGAAACTCTCAGACTGCCGCACCTGGATTACGCGGCGCTCGCGCCGATGCTGATTCTCTTCGGCGTCGCCTGCGTCGGGATCCTCGTCGAGGGCTTCGTGCCCCGGCGGGTGCGGCACCGCGTCCAGCTCACGCTGGCCCTGGCCGGCCTGATCGCCGCGCTGGTCATGGTCATCCGGCAGAGCGGCAAGCCGGTGATCACCGCCGCGACCGCGGTCGCGATCGACAAGCCGGGCATGTTCCTTTCGGCCGCGATCATCGTGCTGGGCATCGTCTCGCTGCTGCTGATCGGCGAGCGCACGCTGGAGCCGGGCGGCGCGTTCGTCGCACAGGCCGCGGTCACCGCCAACACGGATCGCGACCGCGAGCAGGCGGCCCGCTTCGGCGGCGCGACCGAGGTCTTCCCGCTGACGATGTTCGCCCTGGGCGGCATGCTGCTGTTCAGCACCGCGAACGACCTGCTGACCATGTTCGTCGCGCTCGAGGTCTTCTCGCTGCCGCTGTACCTGCTCTGCGCGCTGGCCCGCCGCCGGCGGCTGCTGTCGCAGGAGGCCGCGATGAAGTACTTCCTGCTCGGCTCGTTCGCCTCGGCGTTCTTCCTGTTCGGCATCGCGCTGATCTACGGCTACGCCGGCCAGGTCGACTTCAAGTCGATCGACACGGCGATCCAGGCCGGCGCCCAGGACGACATTTTGCTGTACGTCGGCCTGGCGATGCTGGCGATCGGCCTGCTGTTCAAGGCGGCCGCGGTGCCGTTCCACGTGTGGACGCCCGACGTCTACCAGGGCGCCCCGACGCCGATCACCGCGCTCATGGCGGCCTGCACCAAGGTCGCCGCGTTCGGCGGGCTGCTGCGCCTGGTGTACGTCGGCTTCCACCGCACCGAGCTGACGATCCAGCCGGTGCTGGGCGCGATCGCGGTGGCGACGATGATCATCGGGGCGATCCTGGCGGTCACCCAGACCGACATCAAGCGCCTGCTCGCCTACTCGTCGATCGCGAACGCCGGCTACCTGCTCATCGGCGTGATCTCGCTCAACGACAAGGGCCTGTCGAGCTCGATGTTCTACCTGGTGGCGTACGGCTTCACCGTGCTCGCCGCGTTCGCCGTGGTCACGCTGGTGCGCGACGCCGACGGGGAGGCCACCCACCTGTCGCGGTGGGCCGGGCTCGGCCGCCGCTCGCCGCTGTACGCCTCGCTGTTCACCTTCATCCTGCTGGCCTTCGCCGGCCTGCCGCTGACGAGTGGGTTCACCGCCAAGGTGGGCGTGTTCGCGGCGGCGGTCGACGGCAACCAGACCTGGCTGGTGATCGCTGGCGTGGTGAGCTCTGCCATCCTCGCCTTCCCTTACCTGCGCGTCGTCGTCATGATGTGGCTGTCGGAGCCGGGTGAGACCACGCCGGCCGTGTCCATCCCCGGTGCCATGACGGCGGCCGCGCTGGTCATCGGCACGGTCGCGACGCTGGTCCTGGGCGTGGCGCCGGGTGCGCTGCTCGAGGTGACGCAGAGCGCCGGGAAGTTCCTCAGCTAGCTGTTTGAGTTATACCGACAGTGACGTCCCCCCGTGGGCCCCCCACGCGGGGACGTCCCTGTCTCGGAAGACCGAAGTGCGTATGGCATCGTTGGAGCTGTGGTGAGTACGGGAACCGTGCAGTCGAGTGCCTCCGTCGGCCTGACCCTGGCCGATCCGGAGCTGGAGAGCAGTGTCGCGACGATCCTCCGGGATGTCGAGGCGGTGCTGATCGACTCCGTGCACAGCGCAAATCCGCTGGTCACCGAGGCGGCCCGGCACCTTGTCGACGCGGGTGGCAAGCGGGTGCGCCCCCTGCTCGTCGGCCTAGCGGCGCAGTTCGGCGACCCCACGTCCCGCGATGTCGTCATCGCCGGCGCCGTGGTCGAGCTGACCCACCTGGCGACCCTCTACCACGACGACGTCATGGACGAGGCCCCCGTGCGCCGCGGCGCGCCCAGCGCCAACTCCCGCTGGGGCAATGCGCTGGCCATCCTGGTCGGCGACTACCTCTTCTCGCGCGCCGCCGACCTGGCCGCGGAGCTGGGCGTGGAAGCCGTGAAGATCCAGGCGAGCACCTTCTCGCGGCTCGTGCACGGCCAGATCGCCGAGACCGCCGGACCGCTCGACGGCGAGGACGCGATCCGCCACTACCTGCGCGTGCTGGAGCAGAAGACCGGCTCCCTGATCTCCACCAGCGCCCGGTTCGGCGCGATGTTCGGCGGCTGCACCCCGGAGCAGGTCGACGCCCTGGCGACCTTCGCCGAGACGTTCGGCATCGCGTTCCAGCTCTCCGACGACCTCATCGACATCGCCAGCGACGGCAACCAGTCGGGCAAGACGCCCGGCACGGACCTGCGCGAGGGCGTGGCCACGCTGCCTGTCCTCTACGCGCTGGACTCCTCCGACGACGACGCGGCCACCGTGCGGCTGCGCGAGATCCTCTCGGCCGGCCCGGTCACCGACGATGACCTGCACGCCGAGGCGCTGGGTCTGCTGCGCGAGTCGGCGGCTCTCAAGCAGGCCCGCGAGACCGTCCGCGGCTACGCCGACAAGGCTCGCGCCGCGCTGTCCGTGCTGCCGGACGTGCCGGCCCGCGCCGCGCTCGACTCGCTGTGCGACTTCATCGCCGATCGGACCAACTGACGCATTAACCCCTCCGACCGACGCCGGTCAATGTTGATTTCATCCGGCGTCGGTCGGATTTTTCATGCATTCGTACGTCATGCGCGGATTTTTGCTGCCAGAGCACACGTTGCTCAATGCCATCTGGCGTGGTACCCGGGCCGACGACAAGTCGCTACGAGGTGATGACGGGCCGGAGCGGGGTATACACAGTTCGGTCCCAAGTACTCAATGATGACTCGATTACTTACTCAGGCAATGAAGATCAGCACCGGGACGCTACCCATCTTCATTGGTGTGTCGCATCGGGTCGCTCACGATCCCGATGTCCAGAATGGTGTATTCATCGCTATGTGCGGACGGCCGCAATCCCCCCACCTCGCGCCATAACTGATCAGGTTGTTCCCTCCACCCTCTCCGATTTCATATGGTGTGATTCGGTTACTGCTGCGGCTGGGGAGGGCGGCGGTGCGGGATCCACAAGCCGAACCCTCGGATCTCATTCGAAGCGTTTCGAGGGCCTTACGAGTGCTGGAAGCGGTCGGTCAATCGCCGCGTGGCCTGACGGTGAAGCAGATCGCGAGACGATGCGACTTCACCGTAGCCACCACCTATCACCTGGTCCGGACGCTGGCCTACGAGGGTTACGTGATCCGCCGAGAGAACGGCACCTACGTGGTCGGGCTGGAGATTGCCGACCGCTACCGCGAGCTCGTGCTGGCCTTCCGGGGGCCGAGCGCCGTCATCGACCGGCTGCGCCGAGCCGCCGCCGAGACCGGGTACACCCACCTTCTGGGCCGGTTCGTCGCCGGCCGGGTCGCGGTGACCGCGATGGCCGAGGGCCCGCGCACGCCGCCGCTCGACGACTTGGTGCCCGGCTACGACGAGGCCGCGCACGCCACCGCGCTGGGCAAGGCGCTGCTCGCCACGATGAGCGCCGACCAGCGGTGGCGGTTCCTCAAGGAGTACGGCATGCGCGCCTACACCTCGGCCACCCTCACGTCGCCGGAGGCGCTGGACTCCGACCTGGCCGCCGGTGACCGGCGGGGCATGCAGATCGAGATCGGCCAGTTCCGTCATGGCCTGGCCTGCGCCGCCGTCATGGTCGTCAACGACCGCGACCCGGACCGCCGGGTCGTGCTGGCCTGCGGGCTGCCGCCGGCCGAGCTGATGTCCTCGGCCAAGGTCGTGCGCACCCGCCTGCTCGCCACTGCACACCACCTGGCGGCCGTGCTCGCCGAGTAGGCCCGCCGGCTCAGACCGGCCCCGCGGCCGTGGCGGTGTCCCGCCGCGGTGACGGCTCGGTCACCTCGATGTCCTGGGCGGCGCGCTCGACCCGGCTCCGGCGCGCCGCCCGGAACGCGTCCCACGTGAAGATCGCCAGCGCGCACCACACGATCGCGAACCCCGCGAGCCGTACGGGCGGGAGCGGCTCGCTGAACACCACGACGCCGAGGAGCAGCTGGAGCGTCGGCGTCAGGTACTGCATGATGCCGAGCCCGGACAACGGCACCCGGTTGGCGGCCACGGCGAACAGCAGCAGCGGTACCGCGGTGAGCAGGCCGCTGCCCACGAGCATGATCGAGTGCGCCGTCGACACCGTGCCGAACGTCGACTGATGGTGCGCGGTCAGCCACGCCAGATACCCGATCGCCGGCAGCGTGAGCACGCCCGACTCCAGGAACAGCCCCTCGGTCGCCGGCAGCCCGAGCCGCTTCTTGACCAGCCCGTAGCAGCCGAATGTGGCAGCCAGGGTCAGCGCGATCCACGGCAGCTGGCCGTAGTCGACGCTCAGGATCAGCACCGCGACCGTCCCGACGCCGAGCGCGACCCACTGCGCGGGCCGGAGCCGCTCGCGCAGGACGAGGACGCCGAGCAGGATGACGAAGAGGGGATTGATGAAGTACCCGAGGGAGGCATCGACGACTCGGTCCGTGTTCACCGCGAAGATGTAGACGCCCCAGTTCACGGCGATGAACACCGCGGCGACGCAGAGGCCCGCGACCAGACGCCCGTTGCGGAGCACCGCGCCGACCTCGCGCCAGCGCCGGACCACCGCGAGCAGCACCGCCATGCAGGCAAACGACCACACGACGCGGTGCGCGAGCACCTCGACGGCGCCGGCGGAGCGCAGGGCATGGAAGTACAGCGGGAAGAGGCCCCAGAGGAGGTTGGCGGAGAACGCGGAGAGATAACCACGGCGCAGCGGGTCCACGCCCTACACCGTAGGCGTTACAACGTAAGGGGCGTGCGGCCGCCCACCCCTCACGCAATGGAGTTTGTCACCGGTTGTAGTCGCGGTAGCGGTCCCTGCCGTACTGCTGAGGCGGCGCCACCTGCCGGCGGTCGTTCCGCTTGCGATCCCTGTCCCCACGGTCCGGGACCAGGAAGTTGAGGAGCCAGCTGACCACGCCGATGAACAGCGCCCCGAGCACGGCGGTCGGCCAGAACTTGTCAACGCGGAACGAGAGGTTGAGCGCCTCGGCGATCTTGCTGGTCAGCAGCAGCAATGCCCCGTTGACGACGAGTGACACGAGCCCCAGGGTCAGCATGTACGCCCAGCACCCGATCGTCTTGATAATCGGCCGCAACACGGCGTTGACGACCCCGAAGATCGCCGCGACCGCGACCAGCGTGAGCACCTTGCGCCCGGTGTCACCCTCGACGGAGATCCCCGAGATCACCAGCGTGGCCAGCCAGACCGTGAACGCACTCACCGCGAGCCGGATGACGATTCCCATGCGGGTGATCGTGCCATGCCCGCGCCAGTCCGGAACACCCCGCTATCACCTCTTCTTCCACCGATTGCCCACCCGCACCTCCCCCGATCGTTCCCCGCCGCGGCCGACGTGACCGCGACCTTCACGGAGCGCCCCACCATGCTCACGCACCGCTAGTGCCCTGTTTCATGACTGAGGCGGGGCTGCGGCGGGCCCAGATTCCGCCTGACGGCGTCCGGCGGAAGCCCGGTTACAACACCGGTAGCCCCGCTCCCGCGGGCCCGGCGCCCAACTCACCGACCGCGCCCGGCGCCCAACTCACCGACCGCGCCCGGCGCTCAACTCACCGACCGCGCCCAGCGCTCAACTCACCGACCGCGCCCGCCGCCAAGCCGTCAAATTCGGCGCCGAACCACCACCAGGGCAGCGGCCCGCTCGCCGACGTCGCCCGCGCCGAGGGCATCCGCGCTTCCGTCGGCCAGACGAAATCTGGACTCCGCCTCGCTCCCACCCCAGTCATGAAACGGGCCCCTAGCCGACCGTCTGCCGGTGCGGCGGCAAGAAAGAGGCCACCGGCCACGCCACCAGCCACCGGCCAGCGCTCAGCGAGGTGGGACCGCCGGGCGGGCAGCCAGCGGGGGTTCAGCGGGCGGGGCCGCCGGTCAGTTGGTGCTCGATCGGGGTTGTTGACAGTCGGGTCCAGCGGACGGTTTGGCGGTTGACGACGACGCCGAGCATTTCGGGGGAGATCTTTGTCAGCCAGGCTTGGGAGTCGCCCAGGCCGAGGGCGTTGCCGGCCAGGGCGGCCTCGTGCGGGGTCAGCGGTTGGAGCAGAGCCAGGTCGGCGCGGGTCAGCAGGTCGGTGTCGGCCGTCGTGAGGTCGTCACGCAGGAACAGCATGGTGCGCCAGGCGCTCTCCGGGATCCGGACCGCGCGGCCGGAGACCGGGCCCACGTCGAGCACCAGCAGCTGGGGGCTGGTCGCGGTGGCCGCCGGCGGCTCGGCCAGGCGACCCGGGGACAGGACCACCAGCGCCTCGGCGGTGCCCACGGCGCGCTGGAACGACTCCCACGCGTGCGGCCGCGCCGACTCGACCACGACCCGCGCACCCGTGGCCAGGGCGCGCAGGACCACGAGTTGGGCGCAGTGCAGGCCGCCGATGAGGGCGGCGCGGGTGGGCTCCGGGCGGAACAGGCGGATCACCACCGGCTCGCCGCGGCGGTTGACGCCGAGCACGACGCCCTCGCCGCCGACGACCGGCTCGATGTCGGACAGGCGCGGGGCGGTGACCCTCGCCGGGCGGCCGCCGCCGAGGGCCAGGCCGGCGCGTCCGGTGACCAGGCCGGCGAGCACGGCGTCGTCGCCCGTCGCGCCGGCGCCCAGCGGGAGCGTGGCGGCCAGGCCGTCGAGCTGCGTGCCGTCGAGCCGGGCGATCTTCGCGTCGAGGCTCGCGGCGAGCTGGTGCAGGGCCGTCGTCGCCTGGGCGAGGGTTGCCGCGTCAGGCGCGGCGAGGCGTATGACGAGCTCGGCCCGCACCGCCTCCCCGCCCGCCAGGCTGCCCACGAATGCACCCGGCAGGCCGCCTGCCTGTCCTCCGAACGGACCCGCTCCCGGCGCACCCGCTGGGGCCGCTGCCTGCCCATTCGGCGGGCCGCTCGCCTGCCTTCCCGCCGGGTCGAGGTCCGGGGACTGAACGGCGAGCGAGAGCGTGGTCATCGAGGTCGGCAAGGTCAGCAGCCGGCTCATCAGCGGGCCATGCTCGGGCCAGCGGCTCAGCCGGAACACCGCGTGGTGCAGGCCGCCGACACGCAGGCCGGTCCACGTCTCTCGCACCGGATGGGCTGGGTCGTGCTGTGCGGCCTCGGTCACCGCGGCGAGCGCCGAGGTCGCCGACAGCGGCAGCGCCGGCAGGCCGGCCTTGGCGAGGAGGCGGCACACGCGGCGCACGCCAACCACGAGCGACTTCTCCAGATCCGCGCGTCGATATCCGCCGGCCCGGCGCACCCGCACCGCCACGAGCACCCGCTGCTGTGCGAGCACCCGGCCGTCGGTGAGCTGCCGATAGGAGGCCGCGGACGGTGTCGCCGACGGGGCCGGGGCGGTGACGGTGCTGACGAGGAGCTGGACGCGCACCTCCGGCACGTCCCGCGCGGGCGTCGGCAGGAGCACGCTGAGCGGTGGCAGCGGCGGCAGGGCGGTGCCCAGCAGGCCGGACAGGTCGCCGACGCGCACGATCGCGGCCAGGCCGTCGGTGTCCTCGAGCACGCCGACGTCAGCGCCGTCGACGTCGATGGACGAGGTCGCCGCGCCGGGGCGGACCAGGGCGAGCAGGCCCGCGCCGCCGGCGTCCGCGGGCAGCGTGTGGCGCCGGCCGAGGAAGCGGATGCCGTCGCTGACCCACGAGGACAGCGGGCGGTGCCGGAGGCGCGCGACGGCCAGGATCAGGGCGGCCAGGCCGCACGGCAGCGCGACGAACGCCCAGGCCGGGCCGGCCGCCCAGGCCACGATCACGAGCGCGCTCGCCGCCTGAACGAGGACTATTCGCGTTTGTGTCGACATATCGCCCCCCGCCGATGTCAGTGACGGGCTTATCGTAGGGCGCCGGTACGACAGTTTTTGGGGGGCCGATGGCGTCGCGGCAGGACCAGCTGCATTCGTACCAGTTCATGGTCCAGCGGGTGGTGTCGGCTCTGGTGGCACGGGACACCGACCCCGCTCAGCCGCCGTTTCGCCGGGTCGCGGGCGCGACGCTGGTCGGCGTGCTGCTCGCGGCGCTGGGCGTGGGCGGGGCGGCGGCGTTCGCGACACTGCGCCCGGGAGGTTCCGGCAAGTGGCGCAACGACAAGGCGATCATCGTCGAGCGGGAGTCGGGCGCGCTGTACGTGTACCGCGACGAGGTGCTCCATCCCGTTCTCAATCAGGCGTCGGCGCTGCTCATCCTCAATGCCGCCGGCGCGCCGACCGTCGTCGTGTCGCGTGGTGCGCTGGCCGGCGCGCCCCGCGGCGAGACGCTCGGCATCCCGGGCGCGCCCGCCTCGCTGCCCGTCGCGAGTGGTCTGCGCGACGGGGCGTGGACGGTCTGCTCGACCGCCGACGAGTCGGTGCTCTTCGTGGGCGGGGGGCCTTCCGGCGGTACACCCCTGGGAGAAAAAGGCCTGCTGGTGAACGATCCGGGCGGGCAGACATACCTCGTGTGGCACGGCCACAAGCACCTCATCCGCGAGCCGGGCGCCGCGCTGCCCGCCCTGGTCTGGTCAGCGCGGCCGCAGGTCGCGGTGGCCCAGGCGCTGCTGCACGCCATGCCGTCCGGCGCCGACCTCGTCACGCCGGCGGTGCCCGACCGCGGCAGGACCGTCCCGGCCGGCAAGGTCGGTCAGGTGTACGGCGTGACGTCCGGCGACCGCACCGACGCGTTCCTGGTCACCGCCGACGGCCTCGCCTCGGTCACGCCGTTGCAGGCCGCGCTGCTGCTCGCGGCCCCGGAGACGCGGAGCGTGCAGGGCGACGGCAAGCTGATGACGCTGAGCCCGGCCGAGTTCTCCGCGCTGGTGCGGGGCAAGCAGGTCAAGCCGTTCGCGCCGGATCGCGGCGGAGACGGCGCGCTTCCCGCCGCGCCGCCGGAGCTGCTCGACACGCAGCCCCACGAGGTGTGTACCGCGGATGCCATCACGGTCGGCGCCACCCCGCCGGATCTGTCCCACGCGCTCAGGACCGCCTCGGCGACGGCGGAGGGCGCGGTGCTGGCGGACCGGATCGTGGTACCGCCCGGATCGGGTGCCCTGGTGCGGACCGAAACGGGCGTGTTCATGCTGGTCACCGATCTCGGCCGGCGGCATGCCGTGACGGTGCCGGATGTGCTGGGCGCGCTCGGGTACGCGGGTCAGCAGCCCGTCGACGTGCCGAGCCAGGTGGTCGCGCTGCTGCCTGCCGGCCCGGCGCTCGACCCGGCCGTCGCCGCGCAACCGGCCCAGTAGCGGGCTCAGTAGTTGGTGAGGACCAGGTCGAAGCTCGCCCGGGCGGCGGCGCGCAGGTTGATGTCGCGCCGGGTCGCCATGCGCGTGGCACGAAACCCGGCATAGATGCGTCGCGTGGCGTCGGTGTCGCTGTTGGTCATCGTCAGCAGCACTCCTCGGTCCGACGCGTCGCGCATCTCGGCCGCGAGCCGCTCGTGGTCGGCGTCGCGGAACTGGCCCGCGGTGTACCGCTTGAAGTCGGCGAACCCGCCCTCGGGCAGGTAGGGCGGGTCGAGGAACACCCAGTCGCCGGCCGCCGCCTCGCGCAGGGTGACCGCGAAGTCGCAGAGCCGCACGTCGACTCCGGCGAGTGCGCGAGAGGCCTCGAGCAGGGTTTCGCGGCGATAGTACGGCCTGTCGTAAGCCCCGTACGGCACGTTGAACCCGCCGTGACGGTTGACCCGCCACAGGCCCCGGAACGCGGTCTTGTTGAGGTAGATGACTCTGGCCGCGCGTTCGACCGTGTCGAGCCGGGCCGGGTCCTGCCGCCTGACCAGCTCGAACCGCTCCGGCGTGTTCGGCATGGCGTCCAGGTGCCCCATCACCGCCTCCGGGTCGGCGGCGACCGCCTGGAAGCACGCGACGAGCTCCGGGTTGGCGTCGGACAGCACCGCCTTGGCCGGCCTGAGCTCGAAGAAGACGGCCGCGCTGCCCATGAACGGCTCCCAGTACCGCCCGGTGAACGCGGGTGCGGCCGCCACCAGCTGCGCCGCATAGCGCGTCTTGCCGCCGGCCCACTTGATGAACGACCGGCCCTCCGCCATGCCGCACATCATAAAGGCGAAATGCCGGAAGTTATCCACAGCGCGCGATCGGGGGTGGTAGCGCATCGCCGGTTGCCGATACCGTCGGCGAGGCCATGCCAAACGTCCACTAACGAGAAAAACGGGGGTGATCGCCGGTGGCCCAGACGACACAGGCCCAACAAGCCGAGCTCAATTCGGCTGCCCAGCGCTTCGAGCAGGTCAACGGGGAACTGCAGAGCATGCTCAACACGCTGATGCGGGAGTTGGAGGTGACGCGCGGGGGCTGGCAGGGCGCCGGCGGCCGGTCGTTCGAGGCGGTCAAGGCCGCGTTCAAGAACGATCAGGATGTGCTCAACCGGAATCTCCGGGACACGGCGGAAGGGCTCCGCACGGCGGGGCAGAACTACGGCTCAACCGACACCGAGGCGGCGAGCACCATGCACCGCGCCGGCCGTGTCGACCTGTCCGCGCTCGGCTGACCCTGGAGGCATCTCACATGGACGACACGCTGATAGTCGACTTCGGCGCCCTGGAGCACGCGGGCCACTCCATCCAGTCCGCACTCAACACGCTGCACGCCCGCCTCGACGAGGTGTCCCAGCTTGGGAGGCGCCTCACGGCCGGCTGGCAGGGCGATGCCAGGGACGCGTATTCGCTGCGCCAGGCCAACTGGGAGCGCGCCGGCGCCGACCTGGCCCAGATGCTGCGCGACATCAAGGCCGGCGTCGAGGACTCGGTGCAGCGTTACCGCGAGACCGAGCTGCGCAACACCCACCTGTTTCCCGGCGGAGGCCGCTGAGCCGTCGCGATCGGTAGCCCCGGCGGCGCCCTTCTCCGTTCACGCGGGGCGGGCGCTGCCTCGTTATGGGCCGCCGAAGGCCGGGGTGGCCGGGTCGGGGTCGCGGGCCGTGGCTGGTGGGAGTTCGCGCACACCCGGGCGCCAGCCGCGGCGGCGGCCGCGGGGGAGGACGGCCGCGATGAGGAACGCGACCAGGGCGGTGCCCAGGCCGGTCAGGGCCAGGAGGATCGTCCGGCGGCTGGCCTCGGACTCGTGGGCGGCGTTCGGGTTCCGTGCGGTCTGGGCCAGGGGCTGAGCGGCCGGCTTCGGGGAGGCGCCCAGGCGTTCGGTCAGGGCGCGGTAAGGATTGAGCAGACCGGCGCCGTAGCCGGGGCCCGCACGGCCGCCGTCGGCGGTGGCCTTCAGCTGGGCGGAGACCTGGGCGGCGGTCAGCTCGGGGCGATACTGGCGCAGCAGCGCCGCGGTCGCCGCTACGAACGGGGTGGCGAAGCTGGTGCCGTCCATGGTCGTCCAGCCGTCGGGTGTCGCGGTTGTCACAATTTGCGAGCCCGGGGCGACGAGGTCGACGTACGGGCCGGTCTGCGAGGTCGGCAGCCGTCGGCCATCGGGTGTGACCGCGCCCACGCCGATGACGCCGTCGTAGGCGGCCGGGTACGGGGCCTTGTTGCCCTGCTCGGCGCCGTTGCCCGCGGCGGCAACCACGACCACGTCGTTGTCCAGGGCAAACCTGACGGCATCGCGGACGGCGGCGTCGTCGCGGTGGGAGACCAGGGAGAGGTTGATCACCTGAGCGTGCCGGGCGACGGCGTCGCGGATCGCGCCGGCCAGGCCGGCGGGGGTGCCGGGGCGGCCGGTCGCGCCGCCGTCCTCGCCCTCGATCAGCTCGCTGACCCGCAGGGCCAGGATCGTCGCGGCCGGGGCCAGGCCGTGGAACGGGGAACCGGCGACCGGGCGGGCGGCGATGATGCCGGCCACGCCGGTGCCGTGGCCGACGCAGTCGAGCACCGAGCTGCCGCCGTCGAGCTGGTCCGGGCCGGCCTGCACGGCGCCCTGGAGCTGGGCGTTGCGGGCGTCCACGCCCGAGTCGATCACCGCCACGACGATGCCGCGGCCGTCGGCGAGGGCGTTGAGGCGTGTCTGGTCGTACCGCAGCTGGGTCCATGGGGTCCCGGACGGCGCCGGGGCGGGCCGGCGGACCTGGCCCGGGCACGCGGCCGGCGCCCGGGCGACAGCGGGATCCGCGGCAAGACATTCCGCAAGGCTCAGCAAAAGTGCCAAACCGGACATCGCGTACCTCCGCGGCATGCGCACCATGCTAGGCACTCCGCCATCGATGGGTTGCCCCGCCGGAACCGAACCCGTATGGGTGCCGCGAATGAGACAGCGCTGTGAGCGGCGCGGCTTCGATCGCTATGCTGGCCGGAGCGCTTGCCCGCGTCGCACCCCTCGAATTGCCGTGGCTATATAGGTTAGGTTTCGGCGACGCGGCGGTTTCCGAGCCCGAAGAGGGGGTGGCCGTTGAGCGAGTGGGAGCCGGCCACCGAGGCCGAGGTCGCCATGCGTGATGCGCTGCGCGCAAACGACCAGGAGCAATACTTCCGCATCCTGGCACGGGCGGACGTCCTGCTGCCGATCGCGCCCGACAACTCGGCCTCCGGCGAGAGCGGCTGGGGCACGTGGACCACCGAGGGCCGCACGCACGTGCTCGCCTTCACCTCGCCGTCCGCGCTGCACGAGTGCCTGGCGGGCCACCCCGGCACGCACCGACGGGTGCCGTTCCGTGATCTCGCCGTCATCTGGCCCAACGTCGAGTGGTGGCTGGCGGTCAATCCCGGGCTGCCGATCGAGGGCTACCTGCCGTCGTGGTTCGTGACCCAGATCAGCCGCGGCGACGTGCGCCTTCCGGGCCGCACGCTGGGCGCGCGCGCCCGCATGGAGCAGGCCGGCTCGCGCACTCGGGCGGTCGCGCAGGTACCGCTGCGATCCATGCCGAACCAGCCCGCTCCCTCGTCGATCGAGCGCCAGCGGATGAAGGCCGACCAGGCCGGGCAAATTGGGCAGAACGGGCTGGCGGGACAAGGTGGACCGGCCTCGGGACCACCCGCCGCGCCGGTGTCGAGCGCCCCGCCCAGGCCGTCGTCCTTTGCCGCCCCTACATCCGCGCCGCCTTCGTCCGTTCCGCCCCGGCGCGAGGTGCCCCCGCCCGACGTGGCGCCTCCCGGGGCATTTCTACCGACCCGGGCGGATCGCCCCATTTACTTCGAGCGCTCCGCGTTCGCGTCACCGCCGCCGGGGTCGTTCGCCGGCGGCGCGCCCGCAGTTCCGCCGCCGGCCGAGAACGGCGCGCCCACGTCACCGGCGCCGACCTCGGGCACGGGCGCCGCGCGGGGCCGGGCCTCCTTCCCCGGCGCCGCCTCCCGCGGGATGTTCGACGAGTCCGACCGGATGGACGCACCGGGCGAGCGCGACCTGTTCACCGGCCTCGATCGCGGCCCGTCGGCGCGCACCGACCTGCCCACCCGGCCGCAGAACGGCGTCTCCTCGTCCGGCCTGCCGACTCGCCCGGTCGGCGGGGATCCGGGACTTCCGGCACGACCGATAGGAGGCGAATCCGGCCTGCCGGCTCGCCCGGTCGGCGGCGGTGATCCGGGACTGCCGGCGCGACCCTTTGGAGGCGAATCCGGGCTGCCGAGGCGCCCCGTTGGTGGCGATCTCCCGTCCCGTCCCATCGGCGCAGGCGAGCCGGGTCTTCCGTCGCGGCCGGTCGGGGGCGAGTCCGGCCTGACGTCGCGGCCGGTCGGGGGCGAGGCGGGCGGGGACGCCGGGGGTGACCCGAGTCGGTACTGGCCGCGCCGCGAGCCCGCGCACAGCCTCGGCGAGATCTTCACCGAGCACGCTGAGCCGGTCATTCCGGCCGCCTGGCAGCCGCCGCCGGACCTGCCGCAGCCGTCGGGCCCGCCGCTGCCGACCCGCCAGCCGCAGCCCGGCCGCACCGAGCCGGAGCCGCCGGCCGCGTTCCGGTCCGGGGGGCCGTTGCCGTCGCGGCCCGTGTCGGGTGAGCCGGTTTCGTACCGCCCCGGCGAGTCGTTGCCGCAGCGCCCCGGTTTCGAGGACCCGTACCGTGCGGGCGAGTCGCGGCCCGTCTCCGGTCAACCGTCGACCTACCGGTCCGGGGAGGTGCTGCCGTCGCGGCCCGTGTCGGGTGAGCCGGTTTCGTACCATCCCGGTGACGACGACCCTTACCGCCCCGGCGGCACACTGGCGTCGCGGCCCAATCTGGTCGATCCCGGTGTTTTCCGGCCGGGCGAGTCGCGGCCGGCCGCCGACGAGCGGCCCGCGTTCGGCGAGAGCGCCCAGCCGACCAGGTCCGGGTGGGCCGGCTCCGCCGACGTACGCCCCGCACAGCCCGACCTCAGCGGTGACGAGAGGTCCGGCGGCGCGGACAACGGGCCACAGGCCTGGCGCGCGGCCGAGCCCCCGCCCGCTCCGGCCACGTCCGCGCCCGTGAGCCCGGCGGGCCCGCTGCCGTTCGATCGACCAGTGTTCGACGGACCCGGCTTCGACCGGCCCGGCTTCGAGCATCCCGGGGCCGACGCCGCGCCCGTCGCCGCAGCCGGTCCTGATCCGGCGGCGTTCGGCGAGGTCACCGCCGGGGCGCGCAGCGCCGGGTTCGGGCGGGCGCATCTCGACGACCATCCGTTCTTCGCCGACGAGCCCGACGTGGGGACGTCCCGACCCGCCGCTTTCGAGTCGCGCGAGGAATCCCCGTCACCGTCTTGGACGGCCGGGTTCGAGTCGCGTGAGGAGCCCTCGCCGCCGTCGTGGATGGCCGTGACGAGTGAGGCGCGTGAGGAGCCTTCGTGGGCGGCGGCGGCGACGGCTGAGGCGCGTGAGGAGCCTTCGTGGGCGGCGGCGACGAGTGAGGCGCGTGAGGAGCCTTCGTGGGCGGCCGCGACGGCTGAGGCGCCTCAGGAGTCGAGGCCCGAGTCGGCGTCGCAGGCCTGGACTGGCGCGGAGAGTGAGGCGCGTCAGGAGCCGAGCGGGGAGCCCTGGCCGGGCGCGGGAGCCGAGCCGTGGCAGGAGCAGCGGTCAGGACCTTCGACCGAGGCGTCGTCGTCGCTGTTCAGCGGGCGGGCCGGGGTACAGTCGTCCTTCTTCCAGGATCGGGCCGAGCCGTCGCGGTCGTTCTTCGGGGGTGAGACCGACGAGCCGCGGTCGTTCGTCGGGGACCAGAGCGAGGCGCCGCGGCAGGACGAACAGCGGCCGTTCTTCGACGACGAGCCGGAGCCGCGGCCGTTCAACGCGTTCGCCGACTCGCGGCCGGACGACCCGCCGATCCGGGATCCGTACGCTGCCCTTGCCGACCTGCGCTCCGACCCTGATCCGCACGACCTGGCCCAGCCGTCGTTCGCGTCGGGCGTCGAGTCGTTGGCGGAGAGCAGGCTGGACGATCCGCGGCCGGACGCGTCGCAGCCCACCGAGTCGCCGTCGAGCGAGGCGCGTCCCGCCGAGCCGCAGGCGAGCGAGCCGTGGACCACCGAGCCGCAGGCGAGCGAGCCGTGGACCACCGATTCGCCGTCGAGCGAGCCGTGGGCCGGCGAGGCACGATCGAGCGAGCCGTGGGCCGGCGAGGCACGGGCCGGGGAGCCGTGGGCAGGCGAGACGCGCGCCGATGAGGGCTCCGCCAGCGAGGCGTTTGCCGGCGACTCGTGGGCGAACGGGGCGCGGGCGAGTGAGACGTCCAGCAGCGAATCGTGGGCGAGCGAGGGGTCCGCTGCCGAGAGCGGAGCCGGCGAGTCGTGGGCGAGCGAGGCGGACAAGGAGAGCACCGGGTCGTTCTTCCTGCCCAAGGCGGCTCGCGAGGCGGCGCAGCCGGAGGCTGGTCCGTCGCCCGAGCTGCGGTCGTTCTTCGAGGAGGGCGCCGCCGAGCGACCCGACTTCCAGCAGGCCGCGGCGCAGGACTTCGCCGACCCTCAGGTCGAGAGCGCGGACCCCGAGCCGGGCGCCAGCGGCGGTGAGGCCGAGTTCTCGTGGACGTACGAGGCGGAGCGGGCCGAGCCGACCACCTATCACGTCGATCCGGTCCGCGAGCCGACGCACGAGCCGGTATACGAGCCCGAGATCGTCGAGGACGCGCAGGTCCGGCTGCGCGAGGAGATCGTCGACGCCGAGGTCGTGCCGCCGCCGCGACCACGGCCGAAGCCAGCCGACTCGGACTTCCGTCCGGCGAACACGGTGGAGCGGGACCTGTTCGATGCGGTGCAGGCCAACAGTACCGACCGGTTCCTCTCGACGCTGCTGCTGGCCAAGGTCCTGATCCCGTTCTGGACCGGGGACGGGCCCGTCGACCCGGCGAACTGGCGCACCGAGCACATGAACGGCCTGCCGCACCTCGTCGTCTTCACGTCGCAGGAGCGCATGACGGAGCGGCTCGGCGCCGATGCGCAGGGCAGCTGGATCAAGTTCACCCGGCTCATCCGGCACTGGCCGCCCGGCGACCAGTTGGCGTTCGCGATCAACCCGGAGTCGTCGGCCGGAGCCGTGCTGCCCGGCACCGAGGTCGTGCAGCTCGCGACGTGGGCGACCGAGCTCGGGCTCGGCGTCGACGACCCCGACGAGCAGCCCGCCCCGGAGCCGTCCAAGCCGGCGCCGCAGGCCGCCCCGCGTCCCGCGTACGAGCCGCCGGGCTCCGGGCGCGAGCAGGTCATGCAGAAGCCGATCTCGCCCGAGCAGCTCTCGCACTACCTCGAGCGCAACTACGACCGGGTCTCCGGGTTCGTGCACCGCGCCGGCGAGGTCGGGCACCTGCGGACGCCCGAGCAGTTGTACAACGCGCTCGGGCTCGGTTACGCGGGGTCCTCGTTCAAGTCCGACGCCGACGAGGCCTACGTGCTGCGCTGGATCGCCTACCGTGGCGACCTGTACCGCATTCCGTACGGCGGGTCGTCGCACGACGCGATGCGCGCGATGGAGGGCTGGGTCATCGAGCGGCCACCGTTCCGTGGCAACGGCTTCGCCCCGAGCGAGACCGGTGACGTGATCGCGGAGTTCAAGGTCGACAGCGCGCGGCTGCCGCACGACGCTGAGCTGTGGCGCCTGCGCCGGGACGGGCGGGAGGAGCTCATCGCCCGGCTCGACGCCGACGGCCCGGCGTGGCGGAAGGCCGGCTGGTCGTGATCCGCGACGGTTACGCGGCGCGCTGGCGCGGCGCCGAGTACGAGGCCAGCCCCGACGGCGACGACGTCCGGCTCTATCGCCCGGACGCGAGCGACGGGTTCGAGGAGGTGCGCCCCGGCCGGTACCGCCGCATCGTGTCCCGCAACGAGGTGGACGACCTCGTGTACGTGCGTACCACCTGCTTCTGGCGCGCCCAGCCGTTCATCGTGCTGGGCGAGCACGACGGCTGGCTCCGGGTCGAGTACACGGGCGGCCGCGCGCCGGTCGCCGCCGAGCTGGGGCTCGAGGAGTTCGACTACGGCGTGTACCAGGGCTGGGCCCCGCGTGCCGAGGTCAGCGAGCTGCGCGAGTACCGCGTGTGACGGCTCCGGGCACCGCGAACCCGGCCATGAGTCTCAACCGGCCTTGGCCCATCGGATGATCTCGCCATTGACCAGCTCGGGCTGCTCGAGGTGCGGGAAGTGGGCCGCGTTCGACACCAGCCGCCATTCGTACTCGGCCAGCACGTATCGCCCGGAGCCCTGCGCCGTGCGCGGCAGCACCGCCGGATCCAGAGCCCCGTGCAACTGCAGCGTCGGTGCGGTCACGGGCTGTTGCAGGAGCTTCACGAAGCGGTACCCCTGCAGGCGCAGCGCCGACCGCACGCCCCACCGGTAGGTCTCCAGCGCGGAGAACGCCGCCTGCGGGATCTGCATCGCCTTGCGGCAGGACGCTTCGTAGTCGCGGTAGCCCTCGCGCGCGACCCAGTCGGGGGCGCCCCAGCGGCGCAGGTACTCGCCGACCAGCGCCGCGTCGTGCTTGGTCAGGACGTGTTCGAAGCGTGGCACCTGGAAGCGCAGGACCGGCTTGGCCGCCGCCAGCTGACCTCGCGGATCGGTGGCCAGGCCGGCGCGCAGCCGCAGCGGGTGCGCGGCACCCAGCACGACCAGCCGCCGGACCATCTTCGGGTGAAACGCGGCGGTCGCCCAGGCGATCATGCCGCCGTAGCCGGCGCCGACCAGGATCGCGCTGCGCTCGCCGAGGGCGCGGATCAGCCCGGCGACGTCGCCGGCCATCGTGTACCCGTCGTAACCGCGCGGTGGCTTGTCGCTCGCGCCGTAGCCGCGCAGGTCCACGGCGACCACGCGGAAGCCGGCGTCGGTCACCGCTGGTAGCTGGTTGTGCCAGGCGTACCAGAACTCGGGAAAGCCGTGCAGGAACAGCACCAGTGGCCCGGTGCCCGCCTCCACCACGTGGAAGCGCGTGCCGTTGGCGCTGACGAAGCGGTGCGACCACGGCCCGTCGATCATGACGCACGTGTCGTCAACCGTGGGCTTCATGCTGCTCAGCGTAGGGCTAAGACCTGTTTCATAGCTGAGGCGGGCTGTGGCGAGTCCAGATCCGCCCCAGTTATAAAACAGGCGCTAATCCGGTCGAAAAGCCGCGCGGCGAGCGGTTAGCGTTCTCGCATGCAGCCGCCGCTACCCCTGGTCGATGTGTCCGGCACGCCGCGTGAGTGTGGTGTCGCGTACGGTGCTGCTGCCGCCGAGCTCATCGCGGCCAACGCGGCGAGCTACATGGCCCGGTTCGCCGCTGCCGGCATCGACGCCAAGCGGGCACGCGGTTACGGTGCGCTGTTTCGCGAGGCTTCGCGGCGCCATGTGCCCCGGGTCGCCGAGATGCTCGACGGCGTGGCCGAGGGCTCGGGCGTGGCGGTCGACGAGGTGTACGCGCTGAACGGTCGCACCGAGCTCATCTACAGCGCCGAGCCGCACGAGTGCACCGCGATCGGCGTGCTCGGCGAGCGCACAGTGAGCGGCCACACCCTGCTCGCGCAGAACTGGGACTGGCACCCCGACCAGCGGCCGTACGCGCTGCTGCTCGCCACCCGCGACGAGCGCGGCGGCGAGGTCCTGGCCCTGACCGAGGCCGGCATGCTCGCCAAGGCCGGGCTCAACGACGCGGGGCTGGGCGTCTGCGTGAACATGCTCGGCACGGTCCGTGACCGCCGCGACGGCGGGGTGCCTTACCATGTGCTGCTGCGTGCGGCGCTGGAGGCGCGGCACCTCGGCGCCGCGATCAAGGCCGTCTGCGCCCCGCCGCGCGGCGCGAGCATCAACCTGCTCGTGGGTCAGGCCTTTCCCGGCGGTACCCCGGGCGACGTGATCGATCTCGAGGTAGCCCCCGGCGACGTAGGCTTCCTGCATCCGGCCGACGGCGTGCTCACGCACGCGAACCACTTCGAGACCGCGCTGTCGGCCCTCGACACGCTCAAGGGCTTCGGTGGCTCGTCGTTCTTCCGCTCCGCCCGAGCCCGGCGCCTTCTCGGCACCGGGCCGATCGACGAGCCGGCGCTGCGTTCGGTGCTGCGCGGCCACGGCGGGCATCCGCAGTCGATCTGCCGCCACGACGAGCCCGGGGCCGCCGAGGAGGACCGGACCGAGTCGCTCTACTCGCTCGTGATGGATTTGGACGAACGGCGCATGTCGATCGCCGCCGGGCCGCCGTGCACGGCGGGCGGGTACCACGACCTATGGGTGGGCAAAACTACCTGAATCGGGCACTATGACAGTTGCAAAACAGTCTTAAATGTGCCTGTGCTGATGCCTGCCGGAACGAACTCTTGTCACACCCGTTTCAGCAGCTCGGATGCGATCCATGAGCGTGTTTCCCGGCGGGTGTGACCTTGGGTCACCGGCCGAGTCTTAAGTCCCGATCAGCGTGCTTCAGGCATGGGTTGAACGGCTTCTGAGCAGCCACTACCTTCCGCTAACGACACGCGCTCCCAAAATCGCTGATCGGGACCTGTAGATGAACGAGCGTCACGACCCGTACGCCGACCCGTACTACGAGTCCGGGTACGAGGACCAGATCGGTCGATACGACCGCCGGGGCTACGGCGACCCGCGCGGCCGGAGCTCGATGCGGGCCGACCGCGGCGGCTCCGGTCCGCACTTCTACGACCCGAGCGCGATGCCCCGCGGCCGCGGCGGCCTGCCCGACCTCGACGAGGACGACGGCTTCGACGACGAGCCGTCGACCTGGCGCCGCCGCGCCGCGATGGTCGCCCTCGGCGGCGGCGCGGCCGCGCTGATCGGCGGCGGCGCGTACGCCGTCACCCAGTTCTTCGACAAGGGCGCGCACCCCGGCGGGGTCGGCCCCGACGCGCCGGTGAGCGGGGCCGTGGACACCACCGTCCCGGCGTACGTCGATCAGAACCAGAGCCTCATGAACGGCAACGCCGGCCTGGGCATCCGCAAGAACACCCCGACGACGGGCTCCTCGTTCGGCACCCCCGCCGACGCCGCCAGGAGCGCGGTCGTCAAGGCCAACACGGTGCTGCCGAAGAAGGACTCGGTCCGGCACCTGGCCAGTCGGCTCACGTTCGGGCCGAACGGCAAGGTCATGAGCGATATCAACAAGCTGGGCATCAACGGCTGGATCGACAGGCAACTCAAGCCGGAGACGATCCCGCTGACTCGCGGCGAGCAGAAGGCCGACGCCGAGCTCGTCACGTGGAGCATGACGTACGAGCAGCTCAAGGCGCAGCGCGACGACCTGGACAAGAAGGGCATCCGCGCCGACGACCAGAACGTCCGGTACGCGATCGCCAAGCAGCTGTTCTCCGACCGCCAGATCTTCGAGATGATGGTCGACTTCTTCGGCGACTACCTGCACGTGGCCGCGTTCCACGACGGCAACGAGCTGATCCGCGCCGCGTTCGAGCGCGACGTCATCCGCAAGTACGCGCTGGGCAACTACGTCGACATGTTCGTGGCCGCGAACCGGCACCCGGCGCTGCTGCGCTACCTCGACCAGCAGGGCTCGACCAAGGACCGGATCAACGAGAACCTGGCCCGGGAGAACCTCGAGCTCTACACGGTCGGGGCGTTCAACGGGTACAACGAGACCGACGTGCGTCAGGCCGCGATGCTGCAGACCGGCCGCAGCATCCGCGACAACCAGTACGTCTACCGGCCCGAGCAGCACTACGTCGGCCCCGTGAAGATCATGGGCTTCGCGCACCCGAACGGCGACGCCGCCGCGGGCGAGGCGGTGCAGGAGGCGTACTTCCGGTACCTCGCGCTGCACCCGAACACCGCCCGCTACATGGCGCAGAACCTGGCGACCCGGTTCGTCTCCGATGTCCCGCCGAAGACCCTCGTCGACGCCATGGCCAAGACGTACATCGACAAGAAGAGCAACATTCCCGCGGTACTGATGACGATGCTCTCCCGGACCGAGTTCTGGGAGTCCGTCGGCCAGAAGGTGCGCCGCCCCGGCGAGTACCTCACCGCCACGTACCGCGCGCTGGAGATCGGCGCCGAGGCCCCGGCCGGTTTCACGTCGAACAACACGAACGTGAGCCCGATGGTCCAGGGCCTCGGCGAGATCATGCGGAAGCTCGAGGAGTTCGGGCACGCGCCGATGGAGCTGCCGACGCCGAACGGCTACCCGGACGTGTACGTCGCCTGGACCTCGGCCGGGACCATGGTCAACCAGTGGAACGACGCGTACACCGCGATCACCGGCGGCCGGCGCCAGTTCACGTGGACCAAGCCCGAGGCGCTCATCGCCAACCCGCCCGGCACCGCGGGCGCCTACCTCGACGCGCTCACCAAGATGCTCATCAACGTCACCCTCGACAACGACCGCCGGACCGCGATCCTGCACATCGTCAGCCCGACGACGACCTCCACCACTCCCGTGGACGCGACGTTCAACGGCGCGATCGCCGCGGTCGTGCGCGCGATCTTCGCCACTCCCCACCACCACCTGCGGTAGGCGGCACACCATGGAGAAGCCAGTGCGGAAGCAGAAGTCGCTCCACCCGCAGTGCCCGGACCTGCTGCGGCTCGGTCCGAACAGGTTCGAGGCCGCGCTGCGGGCCGAGGCGGTCGCGGTGCGGGAGGAGCAGAAGAGCGTCCGGGATTCGTACCTCGACCTCGCGCGCCAGGAGGACGAGCAGGAGGACGGCCGGGGCGTGACCCGGCGCCGGTTCTTCGTCGGGGCGGCAGCCACCACGACGGCGCTGGCGACCAGCCAGTTCCTGACCACGCAGGCGTCCTTCGCGGCGACCCCGACCGGCACCCTCATTCACGTGTTCCTCTACGGCGGGGCCGACGCGCTCTCACTCTTCGCCCCCATGGACGACCCCGTCCTCAACCGCGTGCGGCCCAGCTTCACGCTGCCGGCCGGCAACTCCATCCCGCTCGAGCGCGGGTTCGGGCTCAATGAGTCGTTCGCGCCGCTGCAGAAGTACCTGGACGCGGGGCAGCTGGCCTTCATCCCCGCGGTCAGCGACCGGCGGCTCGACCGCAGCCACTTCGCGGCGCAGGACATCTGCCAGCTTGGCGGCCTGCCGGCCGAGACCGGCGGCATGGGCTGGCTGACCAACCTGGCCGACAAGCTCGGCCCGGGCACCGCCTTCCGGGCGATCGGCATCGGCTCGACCCTGCCGCGCTCCCTGGTCGGTGGCGGTGGCGCCCTCGCGCTCAACAGCGTGGCCTCGTTGAACGTCAACGGCGACGGCAAGTACCGGCAGCCGACTGTGGACGCCATCAAGACCCTCTTCACCGGGATCAACCACCCGATCGAGGCGCCGGTCCGGGCCGGCATCGACGCGCTCACGCTCGCCACCAACCTGGCGCAGAAGGGCTACACCCCCGCCAACAACGTCAAGTACACCGGCGTCGGCAACGCGTTCCGCGAGCTGGCCCAGTTGATCAAGGGCGGCGCGAACGTGCGCATCGCCACCGTCGGCATGGGCGGCTGGGACACCCACGAGAACCAGGGCACCCGCGGCGGCTACGTCGCCCGGCGCTTCGGCGAGCTAGCCTCGGGTCTGGACGGGTTCTTCGAGGACCTCGGCCCCGACCTGGCCTCCAACGTGACGATCATGGTCTCCAGCGAGTTCGGCCGCCGCGTCGCCGAGAATGGCGGCGGCACCGACCACGGCCACGGCGGCGGCGTGATCATCCTGTCCGGCAAAAAGCTGGCCGGCAAGATCCTGGGCACCTGGAACGGCCTGGACACCCTGGCCAACGGCGACCTGCCGGAGATGAACAACATGTTCTCGGTGTTCGGCTCCGTGGCCCAGGGCCGCTTCGGCCTGACGGACGCCGAGGTGGGCCAGCTCTTCCCGCGCCAGACGTACACGCCGGTCAAGATCTACGCGTAGCTCCACCTACGCGTACCAAGGGGGCGGCCCCGGTCCCGGGGGCCGCCCCCTTTCGCACTTCGCGGCGCCTTTCTGTGCGCCGTCGCGCCAGCGGGACGCGGGACCCGAGCCGCGGCCGGGGCCCCGCGTTGCCTCTGTCAGTCCTCGGACTTGCCGGACTGCAGGCCCGAGGCGATCAGGTCCATGACCGTCGAGTCCTGCAGCGTGGTGACGTCGCCCAGGCTGCGGTTCTCGGCGACGTCGCGGAGCAGGCGGCGCATGATCTTGCCGGAGCGGGTCTTCGGGAGCTCCGCGACCAGCATGATCTGGCGCGGCTTGGCGATCGGGCCCAGGGTCTTCGCGACGTGGTTGCGCAGCTCCTGGATCAGGGCCTCGCCGGCCTCGCCGTCGGTGTCGACGCCGCCGCGCGGAATGGTGAAGGCGACGATCGCCTGGCCCGTGGTCGGGTCGGTGGCGCCCACGACCGCGGCCTCGGCCACCTTCGGGTGGCTGACCAGGGCCGACTCGACCTCCGTGGTGGAGATGTTGTGGCCCGAGACGAGCATGACGTCGTCGACCCGGCCGAGCAGCCACAGGTCGCCGTCGTCGTCCTTCTTGGCGCCGTCGCCGGCGAAATACATGGCGTCGAAGCGCGACCAGTAGGTCTCCTTGAACCGCTCGTCGTCGCCCCAGATGGTGCGCAGCATCGACGGCCAGGGCTCGCGGAGGACCAGGTAACCGCCGCCGCCGTTGGGCACCGATTGGCCCTGGTCGTCGACCACGTCGGCGGTGATGCCGGGCAGCGGGCGCATGGCGCTGCCGGGCTTGGCCGCGGTCACGCCGGGCAGCGGGGAGATCATGATCGCGCCGGTCTCGGTCTGCCACCAGGTGTCGACGATGGGGCAGCGGTCGCCGCCGATGTGCTCCCGATACCACATCCAGGCCTCGGGGTTGATCGGCTCGCCGACCGAGCCCAGCAGCCGCAGCGAGGACAGGTCGAAGCCCGCCGGGATGTCGTCGCCCCACTTCATGAAGGTGCGGATCGCGGTGGGCGCCGTGTAGAGGAGCGTGACCTTGTACTTCTGCACGATCTCCCAGAACCGCCCGCGGTGCGGGGTGTCGGGCGTGCCCTCATACATGACCTGGGTGGCGCCGTTGGACAGCGGCCCGTAGACGATGTAGCTGTGGCCGGTGACCCAGCCGATGTCGGCGGTGCACCAGTACACGTCGCGGTCGGCCTTGAGGTCGAAGACGGCGTGGTGCGTGAAGCTGGCCTGGGTCAGGTAGCCGCCCGTGGTGTGCAGGATGCCCTTGGGCTTCGCCGTGGTGCCGGACGTGTAGAGGATGAACAGCGGGTGCTCCGCGTCGAACGGCTGCGCGGTGTGCTCGGGGGACGCGGTCTCCACGACCTCGTGCCACCACAGGTCACGCTCGGCGTTCCACTCGACGTCCTGGCCGGTGCGCCGCACCACCAGCACCTTCTCGATGCTCGGCGTGCGGGGCACGGCCTCGTCGACGATCGCCTTGAGCCCGCTGGGCTTGCCCCGGCGGAAGCCGCCGTCGGCGGTGATGACGATCTTGGCGCTCGCGTCGTCGATGCGGCCGCTGAGCGCGTCGGCCGAGAAGCCGCCGAAGACCACCGAGTGCGTCGCGCCGATGCGGGCGCACGCCAGCATCGCGACCGCCGCCTCCGGGATCATCGGCAGGTAGATCGCCACCCGGTCGCCCGCGACGACGCCGAGGTCGGTCAGCGCGTTGGCGGCCTGGCAGACCGATCGGTGCAGGTCGGCGTAGGTGATCGTGCGGGTGTCGCCCGGCTCGCCCTCGAAGTGGATCGCGACCTTGTCGCCGCGGCCGGCCTCGATGTGGCGGTCGAGACAGTTGTAGGCCACGTTGAGCTGCCCGCCCACGAACCACTTCGCGAACGGCGGGTTGGACCAGTCGAGCACCTGGTCCCACTCCTTGGCCCAGCTCAGCCGGTGCGCCTGCTGCTCCCAGAACGCGAGGCGGTCCGCCCGGGCCTCGGCATAGGCCTCCTCGGTGAGATTGGCGGCGGCGGCGAACTCGGCAGGCGGGGGGAACTGCCGTGTCTCGTTGAGAAGGTTTTCCAAGGTCTCGCTCATCGGTGACGGCTCCTCGATGTGGTCCAGGTTCTCGCAAGCAGGCTAGTTCGGGGGTACGACGAAAAAGAAGCGCCTCTTCTCTAAACTTTGTTCACAGTAATGGCACGATACCGTCTGGGGGTGCCATCCGACCCCCTTGCACCGCTGCTCGACCTCGCCGACGTCGCGCCCGCCCTGGAACGGGCCCGCGCGGCCGTCGACGCCGCCATGCGCCACCGTGCCCTGCGCCGCTCGGGCGGACCGGTCGCCGCGGAGATCGCGCTGCGCACCTCGGTCGCCAGCGCCGCGCTCGACACGCACGGCTTCGATCTGGAGGGCGTGCGCGCGGGGGTGGTCACCGACCCCGTCGTGCACGGCGCCCTGCGCGCCACGGCGGCCCTGGACGGCCTGACGGGCACGTGGACGCGGGCGCCCCGGCAGGTGCTCGCCAAGCTGCACACGCTGGTCGCGCGGGATGTCGTGGGCCCGGACGAGCTGGGCCGGCCGGTGGACCCCGAGGTGGTGCCCCGGCTGGATGCGCTGGCCGGGCTGGTGGCCGGTGGCACGAGCGCCCCGGTGCTGTTGCAGTCCGCCGTGGTGCACGGGGAATTGCTGGCCCTGAAGGCCTTCGCCGGGCCCAACGGGGTCGTGGCGCGGGCCGCGGCCCGGCTGACCCTGATCGCCGGCGGGCTCGACCCGCGGGGACTGCTCGCGATGGATGTCGGGCACCGAAGCCGCGAGCCCGAGTACGTCGGCTCCGCCAACGCCTTCGCCACGGGTACACCCGATGGGGTCCGATCGTGGCTGCGTCACTATGCGGCGGCGGCCGAGCGGGCCGCGGAGGAGCTGACCGAGGTCTGCGAGAACGGCATCGACGGCGGGTGACCAACACAGTGGACGGCGCCTCGATGGAAGGAGGCGCCGTCACACACGTCCGACCGGGTTACCAGGCGTGCACCTCAAGTCCGTTGGCAGCGGTCCTCGCGGATCCGCTGTAACGCGCCTACCGCGGCTGGTCGCTCGTGGGTGCCCGGCGGCCGTGCACGAGATCCGGCGATGCAATCCGTCTGACCTCGCACTTCTTTTCTACGCCGCCGTCGCCGCGATCGGAACCCCCGGACCGCAGAATGTGACGGATGGGGTCTGCGTGGCGGTGGCGGGCGTGCTCAGGCCGCGGCGGCGAGCTGGGCGGCGCGGGCCCGGCGATACCTGCCGTACAGCGCGAACCCGATCGCGAGCACCGCGCCGAGCCCGATCGCGGCCGCGGCCACCGGGACGGCCGGCCGCTCGCGCAGCCGCCGGCTCAGCGGGATCGGGTGGCGGAACTCGAGCATCGGCCAGCCGCGCTCGACGGCGATGCGCCGCAGCCCGCGGTCGGGGTTGACCGCGGTCGGGTGCCCGACCAGGCTGAGCAGGCCCGCGTCGGTGACCGAGTCGGAGTACGCGTAGCACTTCGAAAGGTCGTAGGCGCGCTCGGTCGCGAGCTCCTTGACCGCGACCACCTTGTTGGGACCGGCCGCGTAGAAGTCGATCTCGCCGGTGTAGCAGCCGTCCTCGCCGACGTTCATGCGCGTGGCGATCACGTCGGTGATGCCGAGCTGCTCGCCAATGGGCCGGACCATCTCGTCGCCGGAGGTCGATACGAGGACCACGTCGCGGCCGGCGGCGCGGTGTTCCTCGATCAACGCGGCGGCCTCCGCGTAGATATACGGGCTGATCAGCTCGTCCAGCGTTTCCCGCACGATCTGGCGCACCTGCTCGGCGCGCCATCCTTTGACCAGCGCGGCCAGGTAGTCCCTGGTGCGTGCCATGGTCTGCTCGTCGGAGCCGCCGCCGACCCGGAAAATCAGCTGCGCGTAGGCACCCTTGATGACATCGCGGCGGCTGATCAGCCCGTCGCGATAGAACGGTCGGCCGAAGGCCAAGGCGCTCGACTTGGCGATCACCGTTTTGTCCAGGTCGAAAAACGCCGCGCTACGCCCCACGGCGGGCAAGTGTAGCGTTGCGGGGCCGCCCGTGGAGTCCGGACTTGTCCCAAGACGGTCCGAAGCCCGACTGGATCACGGTCGGCTCGCGGGGTGTCACGCCGGAGTTACTCCACAGTGAAATATTGATTGGTGTCCTGGGCGTGTTGCGGGCCGGTCCTACTCGACGTATGGCGGTCGACTCAGGCATGCTTATGTTTGCGACGAGCTTTCATGTCGGCGAGACAGAAGCCCGTTATTGAACCCTCGGCGGTTGCACCCCCCGTGACCGCTGAGCGGGTTCGGCTCGACCCCCCCGGAGCCGAACCCCCGGCGACCCCCGTCACCCCCCGGCGGGGGTCGTCCCCTATGTGGAGCGCTCTCCCGCAGGTCGCCGGATTCAGCCAGATGGCCTATTGGCTGTTGGCTGCCGACCTTTCGCTGCCATCGGCGGTAGTAGCCAGCATTGACGCCCGGTGCTTTGTTGAGCCTTCACGGTTCTGCGTGCACGCTCACGCTTTTTTCATTCGGTACCGCCAGAAGCCCACGCCCGTCCTGGGGCGATTTGTAGGGGTTTTCATAGCAGATCAACTGCGTCGGCGGGGGTTATCCACAAGCGGTGAGTTATCCACAGATTCAGGCTCGGCGGCCGGCAGCCGACCGGTCGGTCGGGCCAGGGTGAGCGCAGTTTGTCGAACCGCTCACGACCGTGGAGCCTCCCGTGCACCGACCATTGCTCGTCTCCGACGATCCCGCGCTACTGGAAGACGTCGTCGACCTCGCCGCCGAGTTCGCCCTCGACCTCGACGTGGCCTCCGGCCCGGATGTGGCCCGCCACCGATATCCGTCCGCACCGCTCGTCCTGATCGGCGACGAGGTGGCGCCGGCCTGCGCCCGCGCCCGGCTGCCGGAGCGCTCCGGTGTGCTGCTGGTCAGCCGCGGCCATGGGACGGATCGTCTCGCCGCGCTCGCCGAGGCCATCGGCGCCGACCACATCGTGCAGTTCCCGGACGGCGTCGGATACCTGGTCCGCCACCTGATGCGGCTGTCGTCCGACGCCACCGTCGCCACCGCGGCCCGCGGCCGCGTCCTCGCCGTCGTCGGCGGCCGGGGCGGCGCCGGCGCGACCGTGCTCGCCGCGGGCCTGGCCGTCACCGCCGGCAATGTCGGCCTGCGCTCGCTGCTCGTCGACGCCGACCCCCTCGGCGGCGGCGCCGACCTGGTCCTCGGCTGGGAGGACGTGGCCGGCCTGCGCTGGCCCGCCCTGTCGGCCACCAGCGGCGCCGTCCACCCGCCCGCACTGGTCGGCGCCCTGCCGAGCCGGGGCGACGTGGCCGTGCTGTCCTGCGACCGCGACGCCCCCTCCGGTCTGCCGCACGAGGCGATGGCCACCGCGTTGGACGCCGGCAGCCGCGGCCGCGACCTGGTCGTGGCCGACCTGCCGCGCCGCCTCGACGACGCCGCGATCCTCGCGCTGCGGGCCGCGGACCGGGTGCTGCTCGTGGTCCCCGCCGAGCTGCGGGCCTGCGTGGCCGCCGCTCGGGTCGCCGCGACCCTCACCCCGCACACCGCCGCGCTGCACCTCGTCGTGCGCGGCCCCGCGCCGGGCCGGCTGCGCACCAGGGACATCGCCCGCTCGCTGGGCCTTCCGCTGGCCGGCACGCTGCGCGCCGAGCCCGGACTGCCCCGTCGCCTCGAGCACGGCGAGCCCCCGGCCGCGGGCGGGCGCGGCCCGCTCGCCGGCCTGTGCCGCCGGATCCTCGAGGACGTCGGTCTCGGCAATGGCGACGAGTTCGGCGCCGGCCTGGGAGCGGCGGCATGAGGGCCGGCCCGCGCTCACGGGGCAGAGTCGGCCCGCGCCTGGCGACCCCGCCCGCGCTGCCCGCCCGCCCCGCCGCCGGCGCACCGGATCCGGCCCAGGCGCTCGTACCGGACGCGATCCTCCCCGCCGGCGCCGTTCCCGGGCTGTCCGCGGGCGCCGTTCCCGCCCTCGCCGAACGCGTGCGCGCCCGGATGGCCGTCGAGGGCGCCGACGCGACGCCCGGCGCCGTGGCCGCCGCGGTGCGGGCCGAGCCGGGCGCGGCGTTGCTCGGCGAGAAGACGCTGCGCCAGGTCGCCGGGCGGCTCGCCGGCGAGATGATCGGCGCCGGGCCGCTCGGCCCGCTGCTGGCCGACCCGGCCGTGACCGACGTGCTCGTCAACGGTGTCCACGTCTGGGTCGACCGGGGCGGCGGTGGGCTGCGCCGGGTGATGGGCACCCTGGGCGACCCCGCGGACGTGCGCAAGCTCGCGCAACGGCTCGCGTCCACCGCGGGCCGACGCCTCGACGACGCGAGCCCGTTCGTGGACGTACGCCTGCCCGACGGCACCCGGATGCACGCCGTCCTGCCGCCGGTCGGACTCGGCGGGCCGTATCTGTCGCTGCGCACGTTCCGGCAGCGGGCGTTCTCCATCGACGAGCTGGTCTCGTGCGGCACTGCCGACCCGGGAGCGGCCCGGCTGCTGCGGGCCGTGGTGGCGGCGCGGCTGCCGTATCTGGTGACCGGCGGCACGGGCAGCGGCAAGACCACGGTGCTGTCCACGCTGCTGTCGATGGTGCCGCCCGGCGAGCGGCTGATCGTCGTGGAGGACGCCGCCGAGCTGCGGCCGATGCACCCGCACGTCGTGTCGCTGCAGACCCGGATGGCCAACGTGGAGGGCGCCGGCGCCGTGTCGCTTCGAGACCTGGTCCGGCAGGCCCTGCGGATGCGCCCCGACCGCCTGGTCGTCGGCGAGTGCCGCGGCGCGGAGATCGTCGACCTGCTCGGCGCCCTGAACACCGGCCACGAGGGCGGGGCGGCCACGCTGCACGCCAACTCCCCGGCCGATGTGCCCGCGCGGCTGGAGGCGCTCGGCCTGCTCGGCGGGGTGCCACGGCCGGCGCTGCACGCCATGGTGGTGTCCGCCCTGCGGGTCGTCATCCACCTGCACCGCGACCCGTCGGGCCGGCGGGAGCTCACCGAGATCTGCGTGATCTCGCCGCACCCGGAGCGGCGGACGGCCGGGGTCGTGACGGCATGGCGGCGGGGCAGCGGCCCCGGGCCCGCCGCGACGGACCTCGACGAACTGCTGTCGCGCCACGGCGTGGAGCCGCCCCGGCCCGAGGGGCACCGGCGATACACGCCGGGCGGAGGCTGGTCATGACCGCCTTCGACCTGGCCATCGTGGCCGGCATGGCGCTCATCGCCGGCTGGCTGGCGTACTGGCTGCGCCGGCGGCGCGCGGCGACCCGGTTGGCCCGCCTGACCCGCGCCTCCGCGGTGGCCCGCGTCCGCGCCGGGAGCGATGCCGCCTCGGGCGCACCGGGCGCCGCCGTCCCCGGCGGGCGAGGGTCGCGCCGGACCGGTCGCGGCGATCTCGGCCGGCGGGCCGAGGCGGCGCTGCTGCGGCGCCCGGTCACGGCCGGCGGGGCGGCCATCGCCCTGCTGTGCGGGGCGGCGCTGCTGCTCGCCGGGCCGGTGGCGGCCGTCGTCGCCGCGCTTTACGCCCTGATGGCCCTCGTCACCGTCCGCCGCCGGCTGGTCCGGCAGGAGGGCGAACGGCGGGTCGCCGCGCTGCTCGACGCCGTCGACGCGACCGCCGAGGGACTCCGCGCGGGCACCATCCAGGACGGCACCGCCGCGCAGACCTCGACGAGCGCCCAGTCGCCCAGGACCAACGCCATGGTCCCGAGCGCGATGGCCGCAGGTGGGACGGCCGCCGGTGGGAAGGCGGCAGGCCGCCAGGGGCGCTGGGCGGAGGCGGCGGCCGAGGTGGCGCAGGCGCGGCTGGAGGCGGCGTACCGGCTGAGCGAGGCCCTCGGCGTCCCGCTCGCCGACCTGCTCGACCGGGTCGACGCCGACCTGCGCTCCGGACAGGCGCTGCGCGGCGGGGTCGCGGCCCAGCTCTCGGCCGCGCAGGCCACGTCCGCGGTGCTGCTGGCGCTGCCACTCGCCGGCCTGTGGGTGGGCGCGGCGCTGAACACCCATCCGGTACGGCAGCTGCTGCACACCCCACTCGGGGCGGCCTGCGCCGTCGTCGCGGTCGCGCTGCAGTGCGGCGGGTTCCTGTGGACCGTCCGGATGGTCCACGCGGCCACCGCGGAGGTGCGCTGATGAGTCCCTGGCTGCGGTGGCCGGCGGCGGTGCTGGCCGGGCTGAGCATGGCGCTGGGGATCGGCGGCCCGGGCGGGTTCGTGGCCGGCGCGGCGGTCGGCGCCGGGTTCGGGCTGCTGCTGCGGCGGATCGAGCCGGCCTCGGTCCGGCGGGAGCGCGCGACCGCGCGGTCCGATCTGCCGTTCGCGGCCGATCTGCTGGCCGCGGCGCTGCGGGCCGGCGCGCCGCCCGATCGGGCCGCGCTCGAGGTCGGTGAGGCGCTCGGCGGGCCGGTGGGGCTGCGTTTGGCGCGCACCGGCCGGGCGCTGCGGCTGGGGGCCGCCCCCGGCGCGGCCTGGGGCTACCTGGCCGACCTGCCTGGCGGGGCGCGGTTCGCCCGGGCGGCGACGCGCAGCGCCGAGCACGGGATCGCGCTGACCCGGACCCTCGATCGCCAGGCGGCGGACCTGCGCGTGGCCAAGGCGGCCGCCGCCGAGGCCGCGGTGCGCCGGGTGGGCGTCCTGGCCGTGCTGCCGGTGGGCCTGTGCTTCCTGCCCGCGTTCGTGCTCGCCGGGGTAGTCCCGGTGGTCGTTTCCGTCCTGCATGACGTGTTCGCCGCGCTGTGAGACGCGGCGTGCGAAATCGAAAAGGAGAGATCTGTCGTGTCAGCCATCAAGGCCCGCCTGCTCGCCGCTCGCCGTGGGGAGCAGGGGTCGATGACCGTCGAATACGCGATGGTGATGATCATCTGCGTGGCCCTCGCCGGCATTTTGCTGGCCATTGTCTCGTCCGCGGAGGTGCGGGCGCACCTGACCGGCATCGTCATGCGGAGCCTCGCGTGATCGCCCGAGGCCGTGCCGTGCTGCACGCCGCCGGGCCGACGCCCACTCCCGACTCCGGTCCGAGCCCCAAGACGCACCCCGGTCCGGGCCTCAACCCGGGCCCGAACACCAAGCTCAACCCGAACCTCGGTCCCGGCCCGGCATCGGCGCGGCGTCGCGGTGGCGATCGGCGGCGGGCCGAGCGGCACGTGCGCGGCCATCGCGGGACCGCCCGGCACCGGCGCGGCCGGGAGCGCGGTTCGGCGGCGCTCGAGGTCGCGATCGCGATGCCGGTGGTCGTGGTGCTCCTCGTGACCGGCGTGGTCACGTTCACGGCGCTGTTCGCGAAGCTGAGCTGCCTCAACGCGGCGGGGGTCGCGGTCCGAGCGGTGGCGCGGGGCGAGCCGCTGCCAGACCTCGGGGAGGGCACCGAGGTGGCGGTGGCGCACGACGGTGACCTGGTGCGGGTCACCGTACGCATGCGGGTTCCCGCGCCGATGCTGTCCGGGTTCACCGTCGAGGAGCGGGCGGTGGCGATGGCCGAGCCGCGGGCGGCCGCCGGGCCGTGAGCGGGCGGGAGCGCGGCGATCGGGGCTCGGCCTCGCTGCTGATGCTCGGCGTCGGTCTGGCGCTGGTGCTGCTCGCGCTCGGGTTCGTGACCGGCGGCGGGGTGGTCGTGGCCCGGCACCGCGCCCGGAACGCGGCCGACGCGGGGGCGCTCGCCGGGGCGTTGGCGGCGGTCGAGGGCGAGGGCGGGGCGGCGGCCTGTGCGGCGGCGGGGCGGCTGGCCGGTGAGAACGGCGGGCGGCTCGCCTCCTGCGCCGTCGCCGGGCCGGTCGTGACGGTGACCGTCGAGGTCCCCACGCTCACGGGCCTCGTCGCCAGGGCCGAGGCACGAGCCGGCCCCGTCCCGACCGTGTGAGGCCGGCCCGCGCCCGGACGCGGGTGGTGGCACGTGACCGACCTCGGCCCGCGGGTTCAGGGAGCGGAGCGCCGCGGGACCGCGACCGGAGGGGGAAACGGAGGTGTGGATGAGGCGCTGAGTCCGGCACGCCGGGAGGGGTTCGGATCGGGCGATGTCCGGGCCCTTCACGGTGGCCGTGAGGTCACGACGATCGGAGGTGGGTGAGGACCAGGGACAGCACGCGGGCGGCCTCGGGCTTGTTCAGGGGGTTGTTGCCGTTGCCGCACTTCGGGGACTGCACGCACGACGGGCAGCCATGCTCGCACTGGCAGCCGCGGATGGCGTCGTGCGTGGCGGTCAGCCAGGTGACGGCCGTGGCGTAGGCGCGCTCGGCGAAGCCCGCGCCGCCGGGGTGGCCGTCGTACACGAAGACGGTCGGCAGGCCCGTGTCGGCGTGGGCTGCGGTGGACAGGCCGCCGATGTCCCAGCGGTCGCAGGTGGCCACGAGGGGCAGGAGGCCGATGGCGGCGTGCTCGGCGGCGTGCAGGGCGCCCGGCCACTCGACGTCGGGGATGCCGGCGTCGTCGAGGGCGTCGGGGTCGATGGTCCACCAGACGGCGACGGTGCGCAGGATGCGCTCGGGCAGGTCGAGGGGGCAGGTCTCGATGACCTCGCCGGAGACCAGGCGGCGACGCTGGTAGCTGACCACCTGGTTGGTGACCTCGACCTCGCCGAGGGACAGGGTGACCGGGCCGGTGGTGCGGGACTCGCGCACGGCCAGGACGGTCATCGAGGTGACGTCGCGGGGATGGGTGCTCCAGTCCGGGTCCTCGGCGTGCACGAGCGCGGTCGAGTCGGCGAGGTCGAGCTTGTCGACGACGTAGGTGGCTCCGCGGTGGAGGTACACGGCGCCGGTGTGCACCTGGTGGTGCGCCGAGCCGGTGTCGACCGTGCCGAGGAGGCGGCCGGTGGCCGACTCGACGACGGCGATCGGGCCGCCTCCGGCGCCGCGCAGGTCGACGTCCGGGCGGTCGCGCTCGGTCCAGTACCAGCCGGACGGGCGCTTGCGCAGCAGGCCCGCGGCGACCAGGGCATCGAGCACGGCCGGGGCGCCGTCGGGGAAGAGGGCGAGGTCGGCGGGGGTGAGGGGGAGATCGGCGGCGGCGCAGCACAGCTGCGGGGCGAGCACGTGCGGGTTGGCCGGGTCGAAGACGGTGGCCTCGACCGGGCGGCCGAAGAGGGCCTCGGGGTGGTGCACGAGGTAGGTGTCGAGCGGGTCGTCGCGGGCCACGAGGACGCAGGTCGCGGCGCGACCGGCTCGGCCCGCGCGGCCGGCCTGCTGCCAGAGGGAGGCGAGGGTGCCGGGGTAGCCGGACATGATCACGGCGTCGAGGCCGGTGAGGTCGACGCCGAGTTCGAGGGCGTTGGTGGAGGCGAGGCCGAGCAGCGTGCCGTCCATGAGGTCGCGCTCCAGGGCGCGGCGGTCCTCGCGCAGGTAGCCGGCCCGGTACGCGGCCACGCGCGAGCCGAGGCCGGGCGAGGCCACGTCGAGGTTGTGCCGGGCCATCGTGGCGACCACTTCGGCGCCCTTGCGCGAACGGACGAAGGCCAGGGTGCGCACGTCCCGGGAGACGGCGTCGGCGAGCAGGGTCGCCGTGTCGGTGAGCGCGGAGCGGCGTGGGCCGTCGGGGGTGACCAGGGGCGGCTCCCAGAGCTTGAACGTGATCGGGCCGCGCGGGGAGGAGTCCTCCGTGAAGGCGGTGGCCGGCAGGCCGGTGAGCCGCTCGGCGGAGCCGGCCGGGTCGCCGGAGGTCGCCGAGGCCAGGACGAAGCAGGGTGCGGCGCGGTAGCGGGCGGCGATGCGGCGCAGGCGGCGCAGCACGTGGGCGACGTGCGAGCCGAAGACGCCGCGGTACGCGTGGCACTCGTCGACCACGACGAAGGCGAGCCCGCGCAGGAACCGGGCCCAGGAGGCGTGCCCGGGCAGGATGCCGTGGTGCAGCATGTCCGGGTTGGTGAGCACGACCCGGGCGTGGCGGCGGACCCAGTCGCGCTCCTCGCGGGAGGTGTCGCCGTCGAAGGTCGCCGGGTAGAGGCCGGGCAGGCCGAGGTCGGTCAGGGCGCGCAGCTGGTCGGCGGCGAGGGCCTTGGTCGGCGAGATGTACAGGACGGTCGCCCGCTCGTCGGTGAGGAGCCGGGCGAGCGCGGGCACCTGGTAGGCCAGCGACTTGCCCGAGCCGGTGCCGGTCGCGACCACGGTGTGGTTGCCCTCCCATGCGGCCGTGGCGGCGAGGGCCTGGTGCCGCCAGGGCTGGAAGCCGAAGGCCGCGCGGACCGGCTCGGGCACCCACTCCGGCCAGGGGACGACGACGCCCTCGCGGCGGGGGAGCGTTTCGGTGTGGAGCAGCACGCCCAGAACTCTAAAACACCTGTTCGAAGGCCCGATTGCGATACACGCCGACCTGATCTGGGAAAGGGGGTGGAGCGTCGCCTGGCTTGGGCGTCGATGGTTAGATGCCCGTGGAGGGCTCGCACATTCCGGCCGGCAGAGGAGGAGGTCCGCATGGAGCTGTCGTTGTCGGCGTACGACTCCGGCGACCATACGGTGCTCGAGGTCGGCGGCGAGGTGGATGTCTACACCGCGCCACGGCTGCGCGAGAAACTGGTCGAGCTTGTCGAGCAGGGCGCCCGGCACGTCGTCGTAGACCTCAGCCGGGTGGAGTTCCTCGACTCGACCGGGCTGGGCGTGCTGGTCGGTGCGCTCAAGCGGCTTCGCGCGGTCAACGGCACGTTCGGCCTGGTGTGCGCGCACGAGCGGCTGCTCAAGATCTTCCGGATCACGGCGCTGGACCGCGTGTTCCAGCTGTACGACACCGTGGCCGCCGCGACCGGCGCGGGCGCCGAACCCCCGGCGTAGGCATGCCGACGGTACGCCTCTCCTTCTCGCCCGCACCGGCGCATGTCCGCACGGCGCGTCTCGTCGGTGTCGCCGTCGCGCGGCGGGCCGGCGTGGCCGAGGGGCTGCTCGAGGAGGTCCGGCTCGCGATCGGTGAGGCCTGCTCGCGGGCCGTCGCGCTGCACCGTTCGCACGGCCTCGACGACCTGGTCGACGTCGCCATGGCCGACGGCGACCGGTTCACCGTCCGCGTGGTCGACCGCGCGGCCAACGGCGCGATGGTCACCCGCGCCCCCCACGACGAGGCCGTTGTCCTGCTGTCCGACCCGGCCCTGCCCCTGACCACCCCGCCCGACCTGCTGGCGGAGGAGGCGGTCGCCGCGCGGATGGGGCTGGCCCTGCTCGCGGGTCTCGTCGACGACCTGAGTGTGTCCGAATTATCCGACGGTGTCGGGACCGAGGTCCGCATGTCGTGGCCTCTGGAGCGCTCCAGCGACTAGCGACGTGAGCTAATCGACAGAACGCGATTTATTGAAACGCGCAAGTCGGTGTGACCACGAACACGGTGGGCGCTAGAGTACGGCGATCGTGTATGACGTCCCTGGTCATTGGGTACCTCGGATCGTCAGCACGGCTCCCGCGTGGAGAACCGCCGCCGGCCTGACCGCTCGCGGCGCTGTCATGTGTCGGTACAGGAGGACAACGAATGTCCGGAACACTCGTCGCCAACGGCGAGATTTCCCTTTCCGGGAGCAACCTGACCTACGTCGTCGTCGCGCTCGTCATCGCCTTCGTGGCGCTGGGCTTCGCTGCGGCTCTCGTCAGGGCGGTACTCGCGACCGGCCGGGGCACACCAAAGATGCAGGAGATCGCCGAGGCGGTGCAGGAGGGCGCGAGCGCGTACCTCGTGCGCCAGTTCAAGACCCTGGGCATCTTCGTCGTGATCGCGGTGGTGCTGCTGTTCCTGCTCCCGGTGAACGACGCCGGAACCAACGAGGTCTGGATCAAGATCGGCCGGTCGGCGTTCTTCGTCGTCGGCGCGGTCTTCTCGGCCTTCATCGGTGGTGCCGGCATGGCACTGGCCACCCGCGCCAACCTGCGCGTCGCGGCGGCGGCCCGAGAGGACGGCGGCCGGGAGAAGGCGATGCAGATCGCGTTCCGCACCGGTGGCGTGGTCGGCTTCCTCACCGTGGGCCTGGGCCTCTTCGGCGCGGCCCTGGTGGTGGTCATCTTCAAGGACCAGGCACCGACCGTGCTCGAGGGCTTCGGCTTCGGCGCGGCGCTGCTCGCGATGTTCATGCGGGTCGGCGGCGGCATCTTCACCAAGGCCGCGGACGTCGGTGCCGACCTGGTCGGCAAGGTCGAGCAGGGCATCCCCGAGGACGACCCACGCAACGCGGCGACCATCGCCGACAACGTGGGCGACAACGTCGGCGACTGCGCCGGCATGGCGGCGGACCTGTTCGAGTCCTACGCCGTGACGCTCGTCGCGGCGCTGATCCTGGGCCGCGCCGCCTTCGGCGAGCAGGGCCTGGTCTTCCCGCTGATCGTGTCGACCGTCGGCGTGATCATCGCGATTCTCGGCGTCGCGCTCACCCGCCTGCGCAAGTCCGACCGCAACGGCCTCGTCGCGATCAACCGGGCGTTCTACATCTCCGCCGCCGCCTCGGCGATCCTGGTCAGCGCCGCCGCGCTGTTCTACCTGCCCAGCACTTGGGCGGACCTCTCGGGCGAGACCGACGGGCTCAAGAAGATCATCGAGCTCAAGGGTGGCGACGCCCCGCCGTTCGGCCCGCACGTCACCGCCATCATCGCCGTCGTCATCGGCATCGCGCTCGCCGCGGTCATCCAGGCCCTGACCGGGTACTTCACCGAGACCGAGCGCCGCCCGGTCAAGGACATCGGCAAGAGCGCTCTCACCGGCCCCGCCACGGTCGTGCTCGCGGGCGTCAGCGTCGGCTTCGAGTCGGCCGTCTACTCGGCCATCGTCATCGGGGCGGGCGTCTTCGGCGCCTTCCTGCTCGGTGGCGGCTCGATCACCCTGTCGCTGTTCGCCGTCGCCATGGCCGGCACCGGCCTGCTCACCACGGTGGGCGTCATCGTCGCCATGGACACCTTCGGCCCGATCAGCGACAACGCGCAGGGCATCGCGGAGATGTCCGGCGACATCGACGAGCGGGGCGCCCGCACGCTGACCGAGCTCGACGCGGTCGGCAACACCACCAAGGCGATCACCAAGGGCATCGCGATCGCCACCGCCGTGCTCGCCGCGACGGCGCTGTTCGGCTCCTACACCGACACGATGAAGACGGCGCTGGGCAACGCCGGCAAGGCCGCCGACGACGCGGCCACCGCCGTGCTGCTCAACGTGGCCAACCCGAGCAACCTGGTCGGCCTGCTCATCGGCGCGGCGGTCGTGTTCCTGTTCTCCGGCCTGGCGATCAACGCGGTGGCCCGCTCGGCGGGCGCGGTGGTGTTCGAGGTCCGCCGGCAGTTCCGCGAGTTCCCGGGCATCATGGACGGCTCGCAGCGGCCGGAGTACGGCAAGGTCGTCGACATCTGCACCCGCGACGCCCAGCGCGAGCTGATCACGCCCGGCCTGCTGGCGGTCCTGGCGCCCATCGCCGTCGGCTTCGGCCTCGGCGTCGGCCCGCTGGCCGCCTACCTGGCCGGCGCGATCGGCACCGGCACGCTCATGGCGGTGTTCCTGTCCAACTCCGGTGGGGCGTGGGACAACGCGAAGAAGCTGGTCGAGGACGGCGTCCACGGCGGCAAGGGCTCGCCCGCGCACGCCGCGACGGTCATCGGCGACACCGTCGGCGACCCGTTCAAGGACACCGCCGGTCCGGCCATCAACCCGCTGATCAAGGTGATGAACCTGGTCGCCCTGCTCATCGCGCCCGGCGTGGTCACGCTCACGGTTGGCAACGGCAGCCAGGCGTTGCGCTACGTCATTGCGATCGCCGCGGTGCTGATCATCGCCGGTGCGGTGGTGCTGAGCAAGCGCAAGCCGGTCGCCGTCGACGCCGGCAACGGCACGGCATCGGAGGAGTCGGCCCCCGCGAAGGTCACCGCCTGACCCGATCGGTCCGCGACACCGACGCTCCGGCCGGTCTCGGCCGGAGCGTCGTGTTTTCTCGAACAGACGATCGGTTCTACGCTGCACATCATGCGTGCCGCCCGCCTCTTCGCCGCCGCCGTCCTGCTGTGCGTGGTGGCAGGGTGCGGCGGCGCCGACGGGGTCGAGCCGACGCAGTGGGCGAAGTCGGTCTGCACCGCGCTGGCCCCGTGGCGTGCCGAGATCGCCGACCTGACCGTGAAGGCGCAGCAGCAGCTCGAGGGGGCCAAGACGCCGGCCCAGGCCAAGACCAACATCGTGGACCTGCTGGTCGGGGCCGAGTCGGCGAGCGAGAAGGCCCGGGCCGGCGTCGACGGCGCCGGCGTGCCCCGGGTCGCCGACGGCAAGAAGATCGCCGAGCAGTTCACGGCGTCGCTGTCCAAGGCCCGCGACGCGTACGGCAACGCCAAGCGCACCGTGTCCGGCCTGCCCACGGCGGATGCGAAGACCTTCTACGCGGCCGTCGGCTCGGCGTTCGCGACGCTGAAGGACGAGTACGAGCGCAGCGCGATCGACCCGGCGCGAGTCGGCCCCGCCGATCTGCAGCACGCGTTCGACGGGGCGGCCGAGTGTCGGTGACGCCGGCCCGCGGCCGGCAACTGTCGCTGTTCGGGGTCGAGGCACGCCCGCCCGCGCCGATCGACCTGGAGGGGCTGCTCGCCGGAGCCGGCCAGGTCGGCCGGATGGGCGGCACCGGCCGGGTGTCGATCGTGGTCGACGACGCATGGCGGTGCGCGGTGGTGCGTGCCGAGCTCGAGGCGCGCGGCCTGGTGGTGAGCTGCGAGCCGACCGGCGAGGAGGACCGCTGGCGGCTTCGTACCGCGTACTCGGCCGCCCTGGCCCCGCTCGCCGCGCGGTGGCTCGACGACGAGGGCACCAAGGTGTCGCCGCGCGGGCTCGCCCTCGACGGCCGGAGCCTGCGGTTGTGGGTGGCGGCGGCCGGCGCTTACGACGGGCCGCGCGCCTACCTGCTGCGCCTCGCGCCGCGGCCCCTGCGACCTCCGGACGATCCAGAAGATCCGGAAGATCCGAACCATTCGGACGGGCTCGGGGAGGCCGTCGCGATCGAGGCGGCGGAGCCGGATCCGGCACCGCCGCCGGCTCCGACCCCGGCCGTGTCGCAGCCGGTCAGTTCGCGGCGCGCCGAGCGGCCGAATGTACGCAAGCGCAAGGGCGAGAGCAAAATCACAGCCTTCGATCCTGGGCCGGACGAGCTCGTCGAAGCCGAGGAGTTCTTCGGTGCCGACGCCGGGGACGAATGGCCCGATTCCGGGCTCGATGACCTGCCCACCGTCGTGCTCGACACGGTGTCGGAGCGGGCGCCCGAGCCCGTCGCGGAGGGGTCGGCGGAGGACATGGCGGAGGATTCCGCGGGGGATTCGGCGGGGATCGACCGGCAGGTGGCGGACAACTGGATCGCGGTCGGCGACGCGCTCGCGGCGGTCGGGCTGCCGGCCGTGCTCGTCGGCGCGGACTCGGGCGGCCCCGCCTACCGCATCGTGGGACCGCGGCGCATCACCCGCCTCGCGGAGTTGGTGGGTGAACCTCCGGCGGACGCGCCGCAGGGGTGCTGGCCGGCATAGCGCCAGATGGCAGCCGGGCTACTCCCCGTAGGGTGGCGCTGCCGTACCGGTGATGTGATTTGCGGAAAACCGGTCCGCCGTGCTGGGGAAAAATCACCATAAATACGGCAGGCGGGGCGACACGTTCGCAAGATCGGGCAGGTCGCGGTTGTGCATGGGTGTACCGTGGCGCCGATCGGCGTGTCGCGAGCCGAACGCCGGGGCGCCCCGTTGCGCAACTCGGCGCGCGGGCGCGCGTTACGTTTGACATCTGTCCGTCCGCACCGGGGAGAACTGTGCCGAACTCCGCCAACACGAAGCGGCTGGTGATCGTGGAGTCGCCGGCGAAGGCCAAGACGATTTCGGGCTATCTCGGCCCGAATTATGTCGTCGAGGCGAGTTTCGGCCATGTCCGCGATCTGCCTGTGGGCAAGAAGGACATGCCCGACGCGCTCAAGAGCAAGCCGTGGGCGTACCTCGGCGTGGATATCGACAACGATTTCACCCCGGTCTATATCATCTCGGCCGACCGGCGCCGGCAGATCACCCGCCTCAAGGACTTCCTGAAGGAGGCGAGCGAGGTCTACCTCGCCACGGATGAGGACCGCGAGGGCGAGGCCATCGCCTGGCACCTGCTGGAGACGCTCAAGCCGAAGGTGCCGGTCAAGCGGATGGTCTTCCACGAGATCACCCGGCCGGCGATCCAGGCCGCGGTCGCCAACCCGCGCGACATCAACCGCTCGCTGGTCGACGCCCAGGAGGCGCGGCGCATCCTGGACCGCCTCTACGGCTACGACGTGTCCTCGGTGCTGTGGAAGAAGGTGCAGCCCGGCCTCTCCGCCGGGCGGGTGCAGTCCGTGGCGACCCGCATCGTCGTCGAGCGGGAGCGGCAGCGGATGAAGTTCCGCTCCGCCGAATACTGGGACATCCTCGCCAAGCTGCTGGCGGAGAACGACCCGCGCACGTTCAACGCGACGCTGATCGCGATCGACGGCGACCGGGTCGCCACCGGCCGCGACTTCGACCCCGAGACCGGCCAGGTCCGGCCCGGCGCCGGGGTCATCCACCTCGACGAGGCGGGCGCCCGTGGCCTGGCCGCGCGCCTGGAGGGCCGGCCGTTCAAGGTCACCCGGGTCGAGGAGAAGCCCTACCGCCGCAAGCCGTATCCGCCGTTCATCACCTCGACGTTGCAGCAGGAGGCCGCCCGCAAGCTGCGGCTGTCCTCGGCGAACACGATGCGCGTCGCGCAGCGGCTGTATGAGAACGGCTACATCACCTATATGCGTACCGACTCGGTGAACCTCTCCGAGGCGGCGATCGCGGCGGCGCGCCAGCAGATCCAGGACCTCTACGGGGCCGCCGCGGTGCCGGCTCAGCCCCGGCGGTACACGGGCAAGGTCAAGAACGCCCAGGAGGCGCACGAGGCGATCCGCCCGGCCGGCGACTCCTTCCGCACGCCCGGCGACGTCGCCAAGGAGCTCAACGCCGAGGAGCTGCGCCTTTACGAGCTCATCTGGCAGCGGACCATCGCCTCGCAGATGAACGACGCGGTCGGCAACTCGACCTCGGTGCGGATCAACGCGGTCACCCCGCAGCAGGAGTCGGTCGACTTCGGCGCCACCGGCAAGACGATCACCGACCCCGGCTTCCTGCGCGCCTACGTGGAGTCCACCGACGACGAGTCCGCCGAGACCGACGACGCCGAGCGGCGACTGCCGGTGCTGGTCAAGGGCCAGCCGGTCACCGGGCAGGCGCTGACCCCGACCGGCCACACCACCCAGCCCCCGTCCCGCTATACCGAGGCGTCGCTGGTCAAGGCGATGGAGGAGCTCGGCATCGGCCGGCCGTCGACCTACGCGTCGATCATGGAGACGATCAACAACCGCGGCTACGTGTTCAAGCGCGGCCAGGCGCTGATCCCGTCCTTCCTCGCGTTCGCCGTGATCGGGCTGCTGGAGCAGCACTTCCCGCGGCTGGTCGACTACGACTTCACCGCCTCGATGGAGAACGTGCTCGACGAGATCGCCAACGGCGACGAGAGCACGGTGGACTTCCTGCGCCCGTTCTACTTCGGCGGCGACAACGGCGACGAGGGCTCGGTGGCCCGTCAGGGCGGCCTCAAGCGGATGGTGACCGAGCGCCTCGGCGAGATCGACGCGCGCGGCATCAACTCGATCCCGCTCTTCCGCGACGACGCCGGCCGCGACGTCGTGGTGCGCGTCGGTCGCTACGGCCCGTATCTGCAGCGCTTCGTCCCCGGCGCGCCCGAGGGCGAGGAGGGCGACCGCGCACCGGTGCCCGAGGGCATCGCCCCCGACGAGCTCACCCCGGAGAAGGTCGGCGAGCTGTTCGTCGGCGGCACCGGCGGTGAGCGCAAGCTGGGCGAACACCCCGAGACCGGCGAGCCGATCGTGGTGAAGTCCGGGCGGTACGGGCCCTATGTGTCCAGCGGCGAGAAGACCACGTCGCTGTTCGCGACGCAGAGCCCCGAGCAGCTGACCCTGGAGGAGGCGCTGCGGCTGCTGTCGCTGCCGCGGGTCGTCGGCCTCGACGCGGAGGGTCAGGAGATCACCGCCTCGCCCGGGCGCTACGGGCCGTACATCAAGCGCGGCACCGACACCCGGTCCCTGGAGGACAACGAGCAGCTGTTCACGCTCACGCTGGACGAGGCGCTGGTCCTGCTCGCCGCGCCGAAGACCCGCGGACGGCAGGCGGCCAAGCCCCCGCTGCGCGAGATGGGCAACGACCCGGCGACCGAGAAGCCGCTGGTCATCAAGGACGGCCGGTTCGGGCCCTACGTGACGGACGGCGAGTTCAACGCCTCGCTGCGCCGCGGCCAGACGGTCGAGGCCCTCACGCTCGAGGAGGCCAGCGGAATGCTGGCCGAGAAGCGCGCGAAGGGCCCGGCGCCGAAGAAGGCCCGCTCGACGGCGAAGAAGGCCGCGCCGGAGAAGAAGGCGGCGCCGGAGAAGAAGGCCACGGCCGCGCGGAAGACGACGGCCGCGAAGAAGACCACGGCGGCCAAGAGGGCGACGCCGGCGAAGAAGGCCGCGCCGAAGAAGGCCGCCTCCGCCAAGAAGGCGGCGCCCTCCGACGAGTAGCGCGCTCAGGCGCCGAGGACCCGCTCCGTGTACGCGTTGGCGAACAGCCGGTGCGGGTCCAGCTTGTCGCGCAGGGCGGTGAAGTCGGCGAAGCGGGGGTATGCACCGGCGAGCGACTCGGCGGTGCGGAAGTTCATCTTGCCCCAGTGCGGCCGCCCGCCCAGGGGCGTGGTCACCGCCTCGAACCGGCGGAAGTACTCCTCATAGGGAGCGCCGACGTACTGGTGGATCGCGATGTACGCGTTGTCGCGCCCGTAGCCGTGCGAGAGCCAGATGTCGTCGGCGGCGGTGAAGCGGACCTCCACCGGAAACTGGATCTTGTACGGCAGGCCGGCGACCACCGCCCGCAGCCCGTCGAACGCCTCGCGCAGCGCCTCGCGGGGCAGGCCGTACTCCATCTCCACGAACCTGACCCGCCGTGGCGTGCAGAACACCTCGTGCGAGGCCGCCGTGTAGGTGCGCGCCGACAGCGCGCGCGCCGAGATGCGGCTGATCGGCGGTACCGTCGCCGGAAATGCGCGACCGAGACGGCAGGCGGTGCCGAAGACCGTGTTGGACAGGAAGTCGTCGTCGAGCCAGCGCCGCCAGCCCGGCAGCGGCGAGTCCACCGCCGGCACCCGGTTGTTGCGCTTCATCTGGACCCGGTCGGTGTACGGGAACCAGTAGAACTCGAAGTGGTCGTTGGCCCCGACGTGCTCCGGCAGGCCGGACCACACGTCGGCGAGCGTGGCCGGGCGCTCGTCGGCGCGCAGCGTGAACGCCGGCACGCAGCGCAGCGTGACCGTGCTCAGCACGCCCAGCGCCCCGATGTTGACCCGTGCCGCCGCGAAGAGGTCCGGGTTGTCGGTGGCCGAGCAGGACAGCTCGGCGCCGTCGGCCGTGACCAGCGTGAGCGCCTCGATGAAGGTGGCCAGGCAGCCATATCCGGCACCGGTACCGTGGGTGCCGGTCGACAGCGCTCCCGAGATCGTCTGCGCGTCGATGTCGCCGAGGTTGGGCATGGCCAGGCCGTGCGCTGCGAGCGTCGCGTTGAGCACCGACAGGGGCATGCCGGCCTGCACCGTGATGAGGTTTCCGTCGACCCGCACGAGGGACGCCATCCGGTCGAGCTCGACCCGCACCCCGTCGGTCGCGGCGGCCGGCGTGAAGGAGTGGCCGCTGCCGACAGCCTTGACCCGCAGGCCCTCGCCGGCCGCGGCGCGGAGAAGTTCGCCCAGCTCAGAGGTGCTGGCCGGGTGCGCGACGCGGGCGGCGGTCGCGGTCTGGTTGCCGGCCCAGTTGGACCACGGAGATGTCACGAAACCTGAGTACCCTTCACGTATGCCCCCAGTCAATGCTCCGATCAATCACAAGGGTGAAATGGGCTATCCGTCGATCGTGTCCGGTCGTTGACGTGAGTAGGTTTCAAAGGCGGGCCTGAGCGGCAGTAACCGCCAGATCCGACGAGATTGAGGGGGACGACCGGGTGGCGACGCAGACTGTGGCCGGCGCCGGCACGAAGCCGCTGCGCCGGGTGCCGGTGCAGGGGCGCAGCGTGGCGCGGGTCGGGCGGATGCTCGACGCCTGCGCCGAGCTCGTCGACGAGGTGGGCTACGACGGGCTCACCACGACGCTGCTGGCGGAGCGGGCGGGGGTGGCGATCGGCTCCGTCTACCAGTTCTTCCCGGACAAGCGGGCCGTCGTCCAGGCGCTCACGCTGCGCAGCCTCGAGGGCTACCTGGAGCGCCTCGGCGCCCGGCTGGCCGACGAGGACATCGCGCACTGGTGGGACGCCGTCGACGCGGCGATCGACGAATACATCGACATGCACCGCACAGTGCCCGGGTTCCGCACCCTGCACTTCGGCGATGTGGTCGACATCCATCTGCTGGACGACGAGCGGGACAACAACGATGTCATCGTTTCGCATCTCGTCGGGCTGCTGATCGAGCGGTTCGGCATCCTCGACGGGCAGCGCCTGCAGTTCGTGCTGGCGATCGCGGTCGAGGCCGCCGACGCGCTGATCAAGCTCGCGTTCCGGCGCTCGCAGGACGGGGACCCCGTCGTGCTCGGCGAGGCCAAGGCGCTGATCAGAGAGTATCTGCACCACCGGCTCTAACCGGCTGTTTCGCGGGGTGAGGCGGGCAAGGCGCGCTGTTGACAATCCCACATCGCCTGTCCGCTTTTCCCCGCCGCGGCGCATACTTCTGATCGACCGGTACCCCGTTGAAGAGGACTGGATCTTTCGGATGAACAGCGCTGTGAACAGGCAAAATATCGGCATCATCGGTGCCGGTCGAGTAGGCGCGGTGCTTGGCGCCGCGCTCGAGCGAGCCGGGCACAACGTGATCGCCGCGGCGGGCGTCTCCGCCGCCTCCAAGTCCCGCGCCGAGCGCCTGCTGCCGCACGCGCGCCTCCTGCCCGCCGACGAGGTCGCCGCCGCCGCGGACCTCGTGCTGCTGGCGGTCCCCGACGACGTCCTCGCCGGCCTGGTCAAGGGCCTGGCCGAGACCGGCGCGCTGCGCCGGAGGGGGGCCGGCCAGATCGTCGCGCACACCTCCGGCGCGCACGGCCTGGCGGTGCTCGACCCGGTCGCCGCCGCCGGCGCCCGTCCGCTGGCGCTGCACCCGGCCATGACGTTCACCGGCACCGAGGCCGACCTCGACCGGCTCGCGGCTGGCATCTCCTTCGGCGTGACCGCCCCCGACGACCTGCGGGCCACGGCCGAGTCGCTGGTCGCCGACCTGCACGGCGTCGTCGAGTGGATCGCCGAGGAGCGGCGGCCGCTGTATCACGCCGCGCTCGCACACGGCGCCAACCACCTGGCCACCCTCGTCAGCGAGGCGATGGACCGGCTGCGCGACGCCGGCGTGCAGGAGCCCGAGCGGGTCCTGGCGCCCCTGCTGGGCGCCGCGCTCGACAACACGCTGCGCCTCGGCGACGCCGCCATCACCGGCCCGGTCTCCCGCGGCGACGCCGGCACCGTGGCCAAGCACCTGCGAGCACTCGACGCCGTCGCGCCCGGGTCCGTACCTCCGTATCTGGCGCTGGCCCGGAGAACCGCCGACCGGGTCATCGCCGCCGGCCGGCTGCGCCCGATCGACGCCGAGCCGATGCTGGACGTCCTGCGCGACGCGGCCAAGGAGCGTGCCGCGTGAAGGTCGTCTCCACTCGTCCGGAGCTGCGGGAGGGGCGCGCCGCGCTGACCGGCGGCGTCGCCGTGGTGATGACCATGGGCGCGCTGCACTCCGGGCACGAGGCCCTGCTGCGCCAGGCCCGCGCGGAGGCCGGCTCGGTCCTGCTCACCATCTTCGTCAACCCGCTGCAGTTCGGCCCCACCGAGGACCTCGACCGCTATCCGCGCACGCTGGAGGCCGACCTCGAGATGGCCCGCGACTGCGGCGTGGACCTGGTCTTCGCCCCGTCGCGCGAGGTCGTGTACCCGTCCGGCGATCCCGCCGTGCGCGTCGACCCCGGCCCGCTCGGTGTCGTGCTGGAGGGCGCCAGCCGGCCCGGTTTCTTCCACGGGGTGCTCACCGTGGTCAACAAGCTGTTCCAGCTGACGCGGCCCGACCAGGCGTACTTCGGCGAAAAGGACTACCAGCAGCTCGGCCTGATCCGGGCGATGGTCCGCGACTTCGACCTGCCGATCGACGTGCGCGGCGTGCCGACCGTGCGCGAGCCCGACGGCCTGGCCCTGAGCAGCCGCAACCGCTACCTGGCCCCGGCTGAGCGGGAGGCGGCGCTGGTCCTGCACCGCGCGCTGCGGGCGGCCGCGGCCGCGGGGGACGTCGAGGCGGGCCTGGCCGAGTTCGCCAAGGTGCCCGAGGTCAAGCTCGACTACCTGGTGCTCACCGACCCGATGCTCGGGCCCGCGCCGCAGCACGGCCCGGCCCGGCTCCTGACCGCCGCCTGGGTGGGCGGCACGCGACTGATCGACAACCTTGGAGTGGACCTGCCGTGATCCGCACGATGCTCAAGTCGAAGATCCACCGGGCCACGGTGACCCAGGCCGACCTGCACTATGTCGGGTCCGTGACCGTCGACGAGGACCTCATGGACGCCGCCGACCTGCTCGCCGGCGAACAGGTCGCGATCGTCGACGTCACCAACGGGGCGCGGCTGGAGACGTATGTGATCGCCGGGCCGCGCGGCTCCGGCGTCATCGGCATCAACGGCGCCGCCGCCCACCTGGTGCACCCGGGCGACCTGGTCATCCTGATCTCGTACGCCCAGCTCGACGACGCCGCCGCCCGCGCTTACCAGCCCCGCGTCGTGCACGTCGACGCCGGCAATCGCGTGATCTCGCTCGACCACGACGCGGCCGGCGCGGTGCCCGGCATGGTGGGTTCTCCCCTCCGGGGCGACCTCGTTCGGGGCTGAGAGTTCGTCGCTTTCGCTGGGGTTCGTCGTCTTCTTTGGCTTCGTGGCCCCTTATCGCCGTGTTGCCAATCCCGTCTATGGTTGGGCAGACTGCCTGCGCCCGGTCCGGCTCCTGTCCGGCCGGCGCCTGGACAGGAGACGGCACTGCCGAGCCTGGGGAGGACAGACGAGGATGGCGCGCAAGCTGATCTCGGCACTGGTGCCGGCGATCGCCCTGGCCCTGCTGGCCGGCTGCGGCACGCCCGCCGGCACGGACAAGGACCTCATCAACGACTGGCAGATGCTCGCCACGCCGAAGGTGCCCTCGCCGCCGGTCAACGCCTGCTACACCACCTCCGTCGACTACTTCGCGACCGACACCACCACGCTGTTCTCCTTCAAGCCGGTCGACTCGTGCTCGGTCTCGCACGCGAGCGAGACCTTCTACGTCGGCGACCTCACCGGCAGCGCGGCCAGCGGCACCACCCCGCCGAAGGGCGAGGCGCTCAAGGACGGCTGGACCAAGTGTGCGACCGAGGCGGAGCAGTTCCTCGGCGGCGACTACCACGACGGCCGGCTCGAGCTACTGGTCCTGGTCCCGTCCTCGACGCAGTGGGCCAGCGGCGCCCGCTACCTGCGGTGTGACCTGGCCGAGGTGGTCAGCGACGGCGACAAGCCGGTCAACCGCACCGGCAGCCTCAAGGGTGCGCTGACGGGGGACAAGCCGCTCGCGCTGACCTGCGCGATCGAGGTCTACGACACCGACGGCAAGACGTGGCTGGACTACACGCCGACGGCGTGCACGAACTCGCACAACATGGAGTATGTCGGGACGTACACGTCGACGGACCGCCCGTTCCCGAGCAACGCCGACGAGCGCAAGAGCGCGATCCGCCCGGGCTGCGAGGCGCTGGGGGCGAAGTATCTGGGGGTGACCACCTCCCAGCTCACCAGCCACCAGCAGGTCGGCATCGGCTTCTGGATGGTCGACGAGGAGAGCTGGAAGCGGGGCAACCGCTCGGCGCGCTGCTACGCGATGCTGTTCGACAAGAAGATGGTGTCGCGCTCCATCAAGAACATCGGCACCGGCACGATTTAGGGCCGTCCTGCGCGCGGCCGGCGGGTCGGTCTGAGTGCGACTGGACAGTTACCGACGGGTAACGCAGACTGCTGCTCATGAAGCGGGTGGTCTTCATCGTCGTGGTCGTGGCGCTGCTCGGCGGCGGCGTGTACTGGATGTACGAGCGCGGACAGGGCCGGCACATCCCGAGCACCCCGCCGGCGGGTGCACCGACGGCCGGGACCTGCTACAAGGTCGACGCCAACGGGGCCAAGGCGGCGCTGCCGTGGGCCGGCGACCCGGTCGACTGCGCCGGTGCGCACACCGTCGAGCTGTTCCACATCGGACAGGTCGGCAAGGACCTGCTGCACCGCCTCGACGACGCAAAGGGCGACGGCGTCCGGATCACCCAGGCGCTGCTCTACGCCCAGGCTCGCCGCACCTGCCTGGTGCAGGGCCCGCTCTTCCTCGCCGGCGGCTGGCACGAGGCAAGGGTGCAGATTGTGGCGTCGTGGATCAAGCCCGCGACCGACGGGTTCTTCGGCTGTGGCGTGGCCGAGGTGACCGGCCCGACCGGCGATCAGTTCGCCGCCCGCGAGGGGACGCTCAAGGGGGCGCTCGCGCAGGATTCGCCGCTCGCGATCGCCTGTGTGAAACAGAGCGGAGATCTGCTTCGGTACGTCGGGTGCGCCGAAACCCACGACGGTGAGTACTCGGGCGTCTACACGATCGCCCCGCCGGAGGCCCCGTTCGACGAGGCGGCCGTGAAGTCGGCGACGGCGAAGGGATGCACGACGGTCGGTCTCAAGTACCTGGGCCTGCCGGAGAACGGTTCGCGCGACGACCTGGCGCCGGGTTCGGTCGGGCCGAAGACGGCGTCGGACTGGCTGGGCAGCGACCAGGTGTTCGCGTGCTACCTGACGAGTCTCAAGCCCCTGAAGGCCACGGTGCGCGGCATCGGCTCGGCCCCGCTCCCGTTGGGCTGACACGTGCGTGAGGCATACGGGATGGCGACGAGCATCACCACCCGACATCCGTATGAGTGATGTTGACTGTAGGGATGACTCTAGGCGTGAACGGGCCGATCGTGCCGCGCCAGCTGGCCGGGCCACAGCCCGGGTGGGCCGAGCCGACCGACGTCGTCGTCATCGGGTCCGGGGTGGCGGGGCTGACCGCCGCGCTCCATCTCCGCGAGGCCGGGCTGCACGTCACCGTCGTCACCAAGGTCAACATCGATGACGGGTCGACGCGCTGGGCGCAGGGCGGGATCGCCGCCGTGCTCGATCCGCTCGACACGCCCGAGGCGCACGCGCAGGACACGCTCGTCGCCGGGGTCGGGCTCTGCGACCCGGCGGCCGTGGACGTGCTCGTGCGCGAGGGGCCGACCCGGGTGCGCGAGCTGATCCGCTGGGGTGCCGAGTTCGACCGCAACACCGACGGCTCGCTCATGCTGACGCGCGAGGGCGGGCACCACGCCAACCGCATCATCCACGCGGGCGGCGACGCGACCGGGGCCGAGGTGCAGCGGGCGCTGCACGCCGCCGTGCACCGCGACCCGTGGATCCGCCTCATCGAACACGCGCTCGTGCTGGACCTGCTGACCGACGCCGACGGGCGGGCCTGCGGGGTGACCCTGCACGTGCTGGGCGAGGGGGCCGCGGACGGCGTCGGCGCGGTCATGGCGCGGGCGGTCGTGCTCGCCACCGGGGGCATGGGGCAGATCTTCGCCGCCACCACCAACCCGATCGTGTCGACCGGTGACGGCGTCGCGCTCGCGCTGCGGGCCGGGGCGAGGGTCACCGACATCGAGTTCGTCCAGTTCCACCCGACCGCGCTGGCCCTGGGCAACCGCGACTCCCAGCAGCCGCTGGTGAGCGAGGCGCTTCGGGGCGAGGGCGCGTATCTGCGCGACGGCGAGGGCAACCGCTTCATGGTCGGCCGGCACGAGCTCGCCGAGCTGGCGCCGCGCGACGTCGTGGCCAAGGGCATCTACCGGGTCATGCGCGCCGAGGGCGCCGGCAACGTATGGCTGGACGCGCGGCACCTGGGCCGCGAGTTCCTCGAGACGCGCTTCCCGACGATCGTGGCATCCTGCCGCGCCGCGGGCGTCGACCCGGCCGCCGACCTGATCCCGGTTTCGCCGGCCGCGCACTACGCGTCGGGCGGCGTGCGGACCGACCTGCGCGGGCGGACGTCGATCCCGGGTCTGTACGCCTGCGGCGAGGTCGCCTGCACCGGCGTCCACGGCGCGAACCGGCTGGCGTCCAACTCGCTGCTGGAGGGGCTGGTCTTCGCCCGGCGCATCGCCGAGGACATCGCCCGCGACCTGCCACAGCAGGCGGAGCCGGCTACCCCGGAGCGCTTCGCCTGGTCCGCGGACCCGTCGATCCGGCCGCAGCTGCAGGCCGCGATGTCGGCGCACGCGTCGGTACTGCGCAGCGCCGAGTCGCTCGACCAGGCCGAGCAGGCGCTCGCGAAGCTGTCGATGGACCGCGCGACCCCGAACGTGGCCGCCTGGGAGGCCACCAACCTGCTCACTGTCGCCAGTGCCCTGGTCGCCGCCGCAACGCAGCGGCAGGAGACCCGGGGCTGCCACTGGCGGGAGGACTTTCCCGATGCCAGCGACGTCTACCGGGGCCATTTCCTCGCCGCCCTTGACGACGCCGGCGCGCTGACCGAGACCTGGGAGGACGCGTGAAGACGCAGTGAGGATCCAGACCGAGGCCGAGCTTCGCAAGGTGGGGCTCGACCCCGCAGCCGTGGATGAGATCGTCCGGCGCACCCTGGCCGAGGATCTCGGGCCCGAGGGCCTGGACGTGACGAGCGTGGCGACCGTTCCGGAGGACCAGACCGACGAGGCCGACATCGTGGCCCGGGCCGACGGCGTGGTGGCCGGCCTGTGGGTGGCGGTGGCGGTGTTCGAGGCGGTGTCCGGCGGTACGGCCGCGGAAGTGAAGAAGCGGGACGGGGAGCGGGTGGCCCGCGGTGATGTGCTGGCCACGGTGAGTGGGCCAACCCGGGCGCTGCTCACCGCCGAGCGCTCCGCTCTCAACCTGCTGTGCCGCCTGTCCGGCGTCGCCACCCACACCCGCCGCTGGGCGGACCTGCTGGAGGGCACCAAGGCGCTGGTCCTCGACACCCGCAAGACCACGCCGGGCCTGCGGGTCCTGGAGAAGTACGCGGTCCGGGCGGGCGGCGGCACCAACAAGCGCATGGGGCTCTACGACGTCGCCATGATCAAGGACAACCACAAGCTGGCCGCGGGCGGGATCACGGCCGCGTACGAACGCGTTCGCGAGGCATTCCCGGACGTGCCGGTGCAGGTGGAGGTCACCACGGTCGGCGAGGCCGTCGAGGCGGTGACGGCCGGCGCGCCGTTCCTGCTGCTGGACAACATGCGGCCGGAGCTGCTGCGTGAGGTGGTCAGCGCGGTCGGCGGGCGGGCGGAGCTGGAGGCGACGGGCAACCTGACCCTGGACATGGCCGCGGAGTATGCGGCGGCCGGCGTCGACTACCTGTCGGTCGGCGGCCTCACCCACTCCTCGCCGATCCTCGACATCGCGATGGACCTGCGGCTGCACTGAGTGATGGGACTCTAGCGGGCCGGAAGGGCCGTCGTCACGAATCGGTCGATGCGGTCGTACCGCCAATCCTGCGGCACGATACGCCGGCGCGGCTCCCGGGTGGAGACGCGGATGACCGCATCGACCGTCGTGACGCACGTGGCCACCGGCAGCGGGGCGAGCGGCGTCGGGGCGTTCAGGATCACTGGCACGTGATCATTGGCACGTGATCGTCACTGAACGGTCGTTGGTTAGGCTTCCGGGGTGCTGCTGTGCATCGACATCGGAAACACCAACACGGTGCTCGCCACGTTCGAGGGTGAGAAGATCGTCCACTCGTGGCGGATCAAGACCGACGCCCGCGCGACCGCGGACGAGCTCGGCCTGCTCTACCGGGGGTTGCTGGCCACCGACGCCGTGTCCCTGACCGGCATCGCGGCGTGCTCCACCGTCCCCGCCGCGCTGCGCTCGCTGCGCACGATGCTGCAGCGGTACTACGGGAACGTGCCCACCGTGATTGTGGAACCCGGCGTGCGCACCGGGGTACAGCTCGCCATCGACAACCCGAAAGAGGTCGGCACCGACCGGGTGGCGAACACCCTGGCCGCGTACACCCTCTACGGCGGCCCCTCGATCGTCGTGGACTTCGGCACCTCGACCAACTTCGACGTGGTGTCGGCGCGGGGCGAGTTCCTGGGCGGGGTCCTCGCCCCGGGCATCGAGATCTCCGTCGACGCGCTGGCCGGACGCGCCGCGCAGCTGCGCAAGGTCGAGCTGGTCAAGCCACCGCGGGTGATCGGCAAGAACACGGTCGAGTGCCTGCAGTCCGGCGTGGTGTACGGCTTCGCGGGCCAGGTCGACGGAGTGGTGCGCGGGGTGACCGCGGAGCTCGGCGGCAACGTCAAGGCGGTCGTCGCCACCGGCGGGCTGGCGTCGATCGTGATCGGGGAGTGCCAGAGTGTGACGCATCACGAGCCGATGCTCACGCTGATCGGTCTGCGCCTGATATTCGAGCGCAACACCTAGACCTTCGCGGCGCGGTACGCGTATGTGACATAGGGCAGGTCGAAGTGTTCCCGTTCGCCGAATGTGCGCGAGGCCAGTTGGCGGACCTGCCGCTCGAGCGCGGCACGGGTGTCGTCGTCGGAGACGAGGTAAAAGGAGCGGGACCGGATCAGCTCGACGAGGGAATCGGCCGTGTGCGTCGTGCTCCAGTGGAAAAGGCGCAGCTCCACGGCGGCGAATAGGGGTCCGAACTGGTCCGGGGCCAGATGGCGCTCGTCGATGACCGAGCGGGCCCGGTGGCCGTCGAACACCTCGGACAGCTCGGCCACCCACGGCACCGACTCGTCGCGCACGTTCCAGATCGGCACGAAGAAGCCGCCGGGGCGCAGCACGCGGGCGATCTCGGCGTGGGCGGGCTCGCCGGCGAACCAGTGATATGCCTGCCCGGCGGTGACGGCGTCCTGTGTGGTATCGCCGACCGGAATTGCGGTGGCGCCGCCGGGCCGGGCATCGCCGCCGATCTGCCGGCGCATTTCGTCGTCCGGCTCGACCGCGATGACGCGGTGGCCCAGTTCGGCCAGCTGGCGGGTCAGGATGCCGGTGCCGGCGCCCAGGTCGACGATGGCGCGCGGCCGGTCGCCGAGCGCCCAGCGCAGCGCCGCCTCCGGATAGCGCGGACGGATTCGGTCGTACAGGGCGGCGGCCGCGCCGAACGAGGACGCGTGTTTCGCGAAGTCCACGGCCCAACCGTACGCGCGAGCCGAATTTTCCCCGGCGCGTGTTGCGGTTGCTGGATGACAGCGCACTTCGTCACGCATAGCAATGTGGTCGACACGGATCTGCACGAACGTATTGCTTGCGGGCTATTTCTGACGCGCTGACCTGCCGGGTGGCATCGAGGCGGGCATCGGGATCGGCGCCGACTTGCGCATTGCGCCAGCCGGGTGGCATTCCGTGTTCGTGCCGGTGGCCGGCGGTGGCGGGGCGCGGAATCGATCGCCTTCGCGCGCCGGAAACGATCCGTTTTCTTCTGGTGCGGACGGGGTAGTTTCGGCGTAGCGTTGACGGGGCGCGGCCATACTGCGTTATCTTTGCATTCGCACATCGCGGGGGGCGGGCTTCCTCGAAAGGAATACGACAGTGGCCAAGCGGACCATCCACGTGCTGGTCGACGACCTCGACGGCGGAGAGGCCGACGAGACGGTGAAGTTCGCGCTCGACGGCGTGCAGTACGAGATCGACCTATCCAAGAAAAACGCAACGAAGCTGCGCGATGCGTTCGGACCGTTCCTGACCGCCGGGACCAAGGTGGGCCGGGGTGGCGTCGTCGTCGGCGGGCGCGCGGCCAGCGCGCGCGGCCGGGGTGGTGCCGCCGCGGATCGCGAGCAGAACAAGGCGATTCGGGAATGGGCTCAGAACAAGGGCATCAAGGTGTCCGACCGGGGTCGCATCAAGCAGGAAATCGTGGACCGTTTTAACGCCGAAGCGGGCCGATAGCCCCCGTTGACCGTTTCGTCCGAACGGTCTGCTGAGTAGACGTTTAGGCTAAGCTGTTCGATTTCAGCGCGTTCAGACACCCATCGTAACGGTTCAGTTACGGTGGGTGTCCGGCATTTGGGGCCCGATTTCGCTCTTGGCGTACCGGCCGGAGTGCTGGAACAGCCCAGGAGATGCGAACGTTGGGCAGAAGCACCGGGTACACGCGGTTCCCGGAGGGTAGGCAACCAAAGATCGTGGGTCCCGGCGCCCGAATGCGGGGTGCGGCGACGTCGCACACCCCGCAATGTGTCGGCCCGCGGCGATAGAGTGATGGCACGGTCACGTTGGCGTCCGACAGAGCTTCGGCGTGGCGACCCCCGCTCGACGGGGTCCCGCGGAGGAGCGGCGGCGACGGACACGGCACGTGAGGAGCAGGGATGTTCGAGCGGTTCACCGACCGAGCACGAAGGGTTGTCGTCCTGGCGCAGGAAGAAGCCCGGATGCTCAACCACAACTACATCGGCACCGAGCACATCCTGCTCGGCCTCATCCACGAGGGTGAGGGCGTGGCGGCCAAGGCGCTCGAGAGCCTCGGCATTTCGCTGGAGGGTGTCCGCCAGCAGGTCGAGGAGATCATCGGCCAGGGCCAGCAGGCGCCGAGCGGACACATTCCGTTCACGCCACGCGCCAAGAAGGTGCTGGAGCTGTCGTTGCGGGAGGCCCTGCAGCTCGGGCACAACTACATCGGCACCGAACACATCCTGCTCGGCCTGATCCGGGAGGGTGAGGGCGTCGCCGCCCAGGTGCTGGTCAAGCTGGGTGCCGACCTCAACCGGGTCCGTCAGCAGGTCATCCAGCTGCTCTCCGGCTACCAGGGCAAGGAGCCGGCCGCGGCCGGCACCGGTGCCCCCGGCGAGGCTGCCCCGTCGACGAGCCTGGTGCTCGACCAGTTCGGTCGAAACCTCACCCAGGCGGCGCGCGAGGGCAAGCTCGACCCGGTCATCGGCCGGGAGAAGGAAATCGAGCGGGTCATGCAGGTGCTGTCCCGCCGCACCAAGAACAACCCGGTCCTCATCGGCGAGCCCGGCGTGGGCAAGACCGCGGTGGTCGAGGGGCTGTCCCAGCGGATCATCAAGGGCGAGGTGCCCGAGACGCTCAAGGACAAGCAGCTCTACACGCTGGACCTGGGCGCGCTGGTCGCCGGCTCCCGCTATCGCGGCGACTTCGAGGAGCGGCTGAAGAAGGTCCTCAAGGAGATCCGCACCCGCGGCGACATCATCCTGTTCATCGACGAGATCCACACGCTCGTCGGTGCGGGTGCCGCGGAGGGCGCGATCGACGCGGCGAGCATCCTCAAGCCGATGCTGGCCCGTGGCGAGCTGCAGACCATCGGCGCGACCACGCTGGACGAATACCGCAAGCACCTCGAGAAGGACGCGGCGCTGGAGCGGCGCTTCCAGCCGATCCAGGTGGGTGAGCCGTCGCTGGCGCACACCATCGAGATCCTCAAGGGCCTGCGGGACCGCTATGAGGCGCACCACCGGGTGACGATCACCGACGCCGCCCTGGTGGCCGCGGCGACCCTCGCCGACCGCTACATCTCCGACCGGTTCCTGCCGGACAAGGCGATCGACCTGATCGACGAGGCCGGCGCGCGGATGCGCATCCGCCGGATGACCGCTCCGCCGGACCTGCGCGACTTCGACGAGCGCATCGCTCAGGTGCGCCGTGACAAGGAGTCCGCGATCGACGCGCAGGACTTCGAGCGCGCCGCGCAGCTGCGGGACAAGGAGAAGCAGCTGCTCGGCCAGAAGGCGCAGCGCGAGAAGGAGTGGAAGGCCGGCGACCTCGACGTCGTCTCCGAGGTCGACGACGAGCAGATCGCCGAGGTCCTGGCCAACTGGACCGGCATCCCGGTGTACAAGCTGACCGAGGAGGAGACGGCCCGCCTCCTGCGCATGGAGGACGAGCTGCACAAGCGCCTCGTCGGCCAGGAGGACGCGGTCAAGGCGGTCTCGAAGGCGATCCGGCGCACCCGGGCCGGCCTGAAGGACCCGAAGCGCCCGTCCGGCTCGTTCATCTTCGCCGGCCCGTCCGGCGTCGGGAAGACGGAGCTGTCCAAGGCGCTCGCCGAGTTCCTGTTCGGGTCCGAGGACGCGCTCATCCAGCTCGACATGTCCGAGTTCCACGATCGGTACACGGTGTCTCGCCTCGTCGGCGCGCCTCCCGGTTACGTCGGCTACGACGAGGGTGGCCAGCTGACCGAGAAGGTTCGCCGCCGGCCGTTCTCGGTGGTCCTCTTCGACGAGATCGAGAAGGCCCACCCGGACGTGTTCAACACCCTGCTGCAGATCCTCGAGGACGGTCGGCTCACCGACGGTCAGGGTCGCATCGTGGACTTCAAGAACACGGTGATCATCCTGACCACCAACCTGGGCACCCGCGACGTGGCCAAGGCCGTGTCCCTGGGCTTCCAGGCGTCGGAGGACACCGAGTCCAACTACGAGCGGATGAAGCAGAAGGTCAACGACGAGCTGAAGCAGCACTTCCGCCCGGAGTTCCTCAACCGTATCGATGACACGATCGTCTTCCACCAGCTCATGCAGGACCAGATCCTCGGCATCGTCGACCTGATGATCGCCCGGATCGAGACCCAGCTCCGCAACAAGGACATGGGCCTGGAGCTGACGGACAACGCCAAGAAGTTCCTGGCCAACAAGGGCTACGACCCGGTGCTGGGCGCGCGGCCGCTGCGCCGCACGATCCAGCGCGAGATCGAGGACGCCCTGTCCGAGCGCATTCTGTTCAACGAGCTGCGCCCGGGCCAGATCGTGGTCATCGACTGCGAGGGCGACCCGGCCCAGTTCGAGAAGGCCAAGCTGGTCTTCGACGGCGCCGACCGCCCGGGCGCGGTGCCCGACGCGGTCCCGGCCGAGCTGGCTGGCGGCGGCTCCGCCGACGAGCCGGCCGCGTAACGACTGACGGTCCGCGCGGCGGGTCACTCCCGCCGCGCGGCTCCCGACAGGCCCTCGTCCCGCATCGGGACGGGGGCCTATTTCGTGTCGTGTTGTGCTCGTCGCCTCGCTCGTGCGGTGTGGCGAGGGAGGGGTTGAGGGGACGCGGGGTTGCGTTTGCCGAGTGAGTGGTGGGTATCTTGCCCGGGTGAGTAAGGAGCGCCCCTCGTTCGGGTCCGGACGATTCGGGCGACGGTCGGGTGCGCGGCCGATCCTGCGGCCCGCGCTGATGGGCCGGCTCGACGCCGCGGACGGCATGGTCGTCGTCGTGGGCGGGGCGGGTGCCGGGAAGAGCACCCTGCTGGACGCCTGGGTGGCCGCCCGGGGCGGGGCGATGGTCGACCTCGCCGACGGCAGCTTGGGCGAATGGGAGTTCGGCGAGGCGAGTCCGGCCGAATGGAAAACGGGCGGGGCGCTCGCCGTCGACGGGGTCACCGCGGCGGACGGGCTCGGGCTGGAGTGGCTGACCGGGCGGCGCGGGGTCGTCGTGGCCGCCGAGGAGGAGCCGGGGATCGATGGGGTCGAGCGGATCTCGGCGCGGGAACTGGTGTTCGCCGAGGACGAGACGTACCAGGTGCTGGCGGGGGCGTTCGGGGACGCCGAGGCGGCCGACGCGCTCGCGCCCGATCTCCATCTGCTGACCAACGGATGGCCGGGGCTGGTCGCGCTGGCGGGGGCGTGGCTGGCGCAGCGTCCGGACGCGGAGCGGCGGCAGTGGCTGCGGACGCTTGCCCGGGTCGAGCGGGGACTCGCCGAGTATCTCGTGCCGGCCGTGCTCGCCGGGCTCGACGGCGGCGACCGGGAAGTTGTGCGGCGGCTCACGCGGCTGCCCGTGCTGGACGCGCGGCTCGCCGATCAGCTCGACATCACCGAGGACCTCTGGGCGGTGCCGCCGTTCGTGCAGGAGCTGGCGCGCCGGCCGGGGTGGTTCGCGGTGCCGGACGGGTGGCGGGCGGCGATCGCGAGCGAGCTGCCGATGCCGGCGGTCGAGGTCGCGGCATTGCGGGCGGCCTACGCGGCCGCCATGTAGCGGCGGTGCTACGCGGCCGGCATGTAGTCGGCCAGCAGTGCCGGGGTCAGGCCGGCGGCGGAGATCGCCTGGAGCGCGGCGATGAAGTCGTCGACGAAGCGGTCGCGGAAGTGCATCAGGATGATGTCGCCCTTCTGGATGGTGTGACCCTCCTGGTAGCGCACGGTGCCCTTGTCGACGGTCTCCTTCCAGAAGAACCCCGCCTGCAGGCCGCAGTCGCGCGCGACCTTCAGCGTGGTCGCGTCCTTCTCGCCGAAGGGCGGGCGGAACAGGGTCGGGCGCTTGCCGTACAGGGTGCCGAGCTGGTCCGCCGAGCCGCAGATCTCGCGCTTCTGGAAGGCATACGGCTTGCCCTTGAGCTGGGGGTGCGTGAGGGTGTGGGCCTCGATGCCGGCGCCGGCATCGCGCAGCTGCTTGAAATACCCCGGATCGTCCTTGATGGCGTTGATGGTGAGGAACAGCGTCACCTTCACGCCGGACTCCCGCAGCAGCTCGAGGGCCTCGGGGCGCTTGACCCAGCCGTCGTCGATGGTGAGGAACGCCACCGGCTGGTCGGTCGGGATGCGGGCGTAGTACGGGACGCCGTCGCCCTCGGGGAGGTTGATCCGGTGCGGCACCGGCGGCTTACCGAACTTGGGCAGGCGGTCCGCGTAGGCGTTGCCGGGCGGCGGCGCGGAGGTGCCGGACTTGGACGGCGTGGGCTTGGCCGCCGGGGAGCCGCTGCGAGACGGCTGCGGCGACCGGGAGCGGCCGGGATCGCCGGCGTCATCCGGCTCGTCCGGGTCGTCGCCGTCGGCGGACGGGGAGGGGCCAGCGTGGGCCGAGACCGCCGGGGCGGCGCCGTTCGACGAGCCCCGGCTGGAGACTTTGTCGTCGCAAGCGGCGACCGCGACGCTCAGCGCGACGCACGCGCCGATCATCGCCAGGATCCGGCGACTTCTGGCGGAAACAAGCACGAAAGTGAGCGTAGCGAGAACGAACCGCGATTTGAGTACCCGATCTGGGTATGCGTCCCGATGAATAACACCACCCGTCCGTGCGGCAACCTAACCGGGCAGGGTGAACGTCTCCTTGTACTGCTTCACCAGGCCGTCGGTGAGCAGGCCGTCGAGCGCCCGGCGCCGCTGCTCCGCGTCCGGCCAGACGGCGTCGAGGCGCGGCGCAGGGACCGGGTCGTCGCTGGCCCGCAGCACGGCCATGAGCAGGCCGCGGACGTATCGGTCGGTCCCGTGGTAGCGCTGCGAGCGTCGAGCGGGGCCGTCCGGCGGCGGTGACCCGGCCAGGCGCCACGCGCAGACGGCGGTCAGGGGGCACGCGTCGCACCGGGGTGCCCGGGCCGTGCAGACGACGGCGCCGAGTTCCATGAAGGCCACCGAGGCGCGGGCCGCCGCCTCGTCGTCCTCCGGCAACAGGGCCTCGACGGCCCGTAGGTCGGCCGGGGTGGTGGCGGCGCCGCCGTCGGCCGTCCCGGCGACGGCGCGCGCGACGACCCGGCGCACGTTGGTGTCCACGACGGGGTGGCGGCGGCGAAACGCGAACGCTGCGACGGCGCGGGCCGTGTAGGTGCCGATGCCGGGCAGCGCCAGCAGCGCCTCCACGTCCTCGGGGACCTCGCCGTCGTGCCGTTCGACGATCGCGGTGGCGCACGCGTGCAGGCGCAGGGCGCGGCGCGGGTAGCCGAGCCGGTCCCAGGCGCGGATCGCCTCGCCGGGCGGGTCGGCGGCCAGGTGCGCCGGCGTAGGCCAGCGCTCCATCCACCGCTGCCATGCGGGCTCGACCCGTGACACCTGGGTCTGCTGGAGCATGACCTCGGAGACGAGCACGCCCCACGGTGAGGCGCCGGGGCGGCGCCAGGCCAGGTCGCGGGCATTTTCGTCGTACCAACGCGTGACGGTGGATGCGATGGCGGTCTGTGTGTTCCGGTTCGAAGCGATACGCAAGGATAGGACGGTGAACGAGTACGCTGTCACGGTCATCGGCCACGACCGGCCCGGCATCATCGCCGACGTCGCCGAGATCCTCGCCCGGCTGGGCCTCAACGTCACCGACTCGACCATGACCAGGCTGCGCGGCCACTTCGCGATGACGCTGGTGTGCTCCGGCCCGCCGGTCGCCGAGGAGATCGAGGCGGCGCTGGAGCCGCTGACCGCCGACCGCACCCTGCTCGTGACGGTGCGCGGGGTCATGGAGGAGCCGGTGCACGAGCCGACCGGCAGCCACCACATCATCACGCTGCACGGCGCGGACCAGCTCGGCATCGTGGCCACGCTCGCCCGCACCGTCGCCGAGGCCGGCGGCAACATCACCGACCTCACCACGCGGCTGTCCGGCGCGCTGTACGTGGTCGTCGCCGAGGTCGACGCCGCCGACCCGGCCGCGCTGGAGGTTGCCCTGAGCTCGGCCGCGCAGCACCTCGGCGTCGAGGTGACGTTGCGCCCGGCCGACGCGGATCTGCTGTGACGGGGGTCGTCCTGTCGGTGTTGCGGGCGCCCGCCGCGGTCCTGGGCAACCCCACCGAACCGGTCGACCCGACCGCACCGGAGATCCTGCAGCTCGCCGAGGACCTGGTGGCGACCATGCGGGTGTCGCCCGGCTGCGTCGGGCTGGCCGCGCCGCAGATCGGCGTGAGCGCGCAGGTCTTCGCCGTGGACGTCACCGGCCACCCGAAGACGCGCACATTGCACGGCGCGTTCGTGCTGTGCAACGCGCGGATCGTGGAGGCCTCGCAGTGGCAGAAGGGGCGCGAGGGCTGCATGTCGGTGCCCGATCTCACCGGCGACGTGAAGCGGGCCAACCGGCTCGTGGTGGCGGGATACGAGCCGGGCGGTACCGAGGAGGTCGAGATCGTCACCGATGCGTTCGAGGCCCGGGCTGTGCAGCACGAGATCGACCATTGCGCGGGGTTGTTGTTCCTCGATCGCGTCGCCGGGGCGCACGCCGTTTACGCCCGCAAAGTCTATCTCTGAGGGCTCTTCACGGCGTGCCGCCACGATCACGGGCCGTTCCCCCGATACGGTGACTGGCATCATGAAGCTGACAGTTGGCCCGCTACCTGCCGGCGTCTACTGGCGGCGCCGAGTGATCGTCGGCGGGGTGCTCGTCGTCGCCCTGCTCCTGCTGTGGGCGTCCTGCGGCGGCGGTGGCGATCCCAACGACAAGAAGACCTCGTTGGGGGCGTCGGGCGAACCGACGACGTCCGCCGCGGTGGAGCCGACGACCACCATCCAGGTCCCGACGACCGGCGAGCCGCCGGCGTCCTCGGCGCCGCCGGTCGCGGTCTCCTCGTCCGCGCCGCAGCCCAGCGCGACCGTGCCCGCGTGCGCCGACGCCGACCTGTCGCTCGTCGCCGCGCCCGAGACGGCGGTGCAGTTCCGCGGCGCCTACCTGAAGTTCACGCTCAAGATCAAGAACATCTCGTCGCACGACTGTGCCAGGGACGTCGGCGCCGATGCCCAGGAGTTGTACCTTCAGGCCGGCGCCGTCAAGGTGTGGTCCTCCGACGCCTGCGACGCCCCGCACGGCAGCCAGATGGCGGTGCTGAAGCCGAACATCGAGATGTCGTACACCAACGTCTGGAACGGCAAGGCCACGAACAACGGCTGCGCCAATCGGCAGGCGCCGCCGGCCGGCAAGTATGAGCTCGTGGGCCGCCTCGACACCAAGCTCAGCCAGCCGGTCCAGGTGCAGCTGACCTAGTTCGCGGACCGTTCGATGGCCGCCACGCGAGGCTGCGAAACGCCGATGCGTTCAGCAACCTCTGCCGGGCTCAGGCCCGCCCGCTCGCGCAGTGCCGTCAGGCCAGCGGCCAGACGCAGTTCCTCTTCGACCTCAGCTACCCGTTCTGCCGCACCCTCGACGGCCAGAACCCGCTGCTCCCAATCCAACCGATCATGTGATCGAACGCGGCCGGTGAGGCGAGCTGGCCTGATCCGCTCTGGCTCGGCCACCGGCGGAAACCCTCGAAATCAACTACCGCCCGTCGTCGACGACATCCGGCCCATCTGCGGGCTGGGTCGATACCGCGCCAGCGCCGGATGTCCGATCGTCCGTAGACTGTGCGGGTGCCGATTGACCGCGAGCCCGGCAGGGGCGGCGCCAACACCGGCCTCATCGGGGGCTGGGCCGCCGCCCTGCCCGGCGCCGACCCCATGCGTGCCACCCTGGCCCTGATGGCCCCGGGCACCGTGCTGCGCGAGGGCCTGGAGCGCATCCTGCGTGGCCGGACCGGAGCCCTGATCGTGCTCGGCCACGACCGTGTCGTCGAGCAGATCTGCACCGGCGGCTTCCCCCTCGACGTCGAGTTCTCCGCGACGCGCCTGCGTGAGCTGTGCAAGATGGACGGCGCGGTCGTCCTGTCGAGCGACGGCACCAGAATCGTCCGCGCGGCGGTCCACCTCATGCCCGACCCGACCATCCCGTCCGAGGAGTCCGGCACCCGCCACCGCACCGCCGAGCGCGTCGCGAAGCAGACCGGCTATCCGGTGATCTCGGTCAGCCAGTCGATGCGGATTATCGGCCTGTATGTCAACGGCCAGCGCCACGTCCTGGACGACCCGGCCGCCATCCTGTCCAAGGCCAACCAGGCCCTGGCCACGCTGGAGCGCTACAAGCTGCGCCTGGACGAGGTCAGCGGCACCCTGTCGGCGCTGGAGATCGAGGACCTGGTGACGGTCCGCGACGCCGTGGCCGTGGTCCAGCGCCTGGAGATGGTCCGCCGCATCGCCGACGAGATCGCCGGCTATGTGGTGGAGCTCGGCACCGACGGCCGCCTGTTGGCCCTCCAGCTCGAGGAGCTGATGGCCGGCGTCGAGGCCGACCGCACCCTGGTCATCCGCGACTACCTGACCACGGGCCGCCGCACCCGCTCGTCGGAGGACGCCCTGGAGGAGCTCGACGCCCTTTCGGCCACGGAACTGATCGACCTGGTGGCGGTGGCGAAGTCGTTGGGCTATCCCGGCGCGAGCGACGCCCTGGACGCCGGTGTCTCCCCGCGGGGCTTCCGCCTGCTGGCCAAGGTCCCGAGGCTCCCGACTCTGGTGGTCGACCGCCTGGTGGAGCATTTCGGCAGCCTGCAGCGCCTGCTGGGCGCCACGGTGGAGGATCTGCAGGCCGTGGAGGGCGTGGGCGACGCGAGGGCAAGGGGCGTGCGGGAGGGCCTGTCGAGGCTGGCGGAGGCCTCAATCCTGGAGCGCTACGTCTAGCGCCGTCTCATAACTGAGGCGGGGCTGCGGCGGGCTTAGATTCCCGCCTGGCGGCGTCCCGCGGAAGCCCGGTTGAACAACCTCTCGCCCGGCGGGGAGTGGCAGGCGAACGCGGGTCCGGATGGCCTTGGGTCTAGACCTCCTCGGCAGTCGCCTTCACCGCATAGTGCAACGCGGTCCGGACGTCGTTGACCTCCAGCACCCGCATCCCCGCAGGAGCGACCCCGGTGGCCGCCGGTCCGCAGCCCGGCGGCACCAGCGCGAATCGGAACCCCAGCCGAGCCGCCTCCGCCAGTCGCCGCGGCACGGCGCCCACCCGGCGCACCTCCCCGGTCAGGCCAACCTCCCCGACCGCCACGAGATCCGGTGGCATCGGCAGCTCGTGCGCGGCCGAGGCCGCCGCCAGCGCCAGCGCCAGGTCCGCGGCGGGCTCCGTGACCCGCAGCCCGCCGACGGTGGCCGCGTAGACCTCCCGGTCGTGCAGCTGGATCCCGGCCCGCCGCTGCAGCACCGCGAGCACCATCGCGAGCCGCGCCGAGTCGAGGCCGCTGACCGTGCGTCGCGGCGAGCCCGGCATCTGGGCGCCGATGAGGGTCTGCACCTCGGTGACGAGCGCTCGCCGGCCCTCCATGGCCACGCAGACGCATGTGCCGGAGACGGCGTCGGCGTAGCGGGTGAGGAACAGGCCGCTCGGGTCGGGCAGGCTGGTGATGCCGCCCTCGTGCATCTCGAAGCAGCCGACCTCGTCGGCGGCGCCGAAGCGGTTCTTCAGGCCGCGCACCATTCGCAGCGAGGAGTGCTTGTCGCCCTCGAAGTTGAGGACCACGTCGACGAGGTGCTCCAGCACGCGCGGGCCGGCGACGTTGCCGTCCTTGGTGACGTGGCCCACGAGGACGGTGGCGAGGCCGCGCTCCTTGGCGATGGCGACGAGGGCGGCGGTGACCGCGCGGACCTGCGTGACGCCCCCGGCCACGCCGTCGACGCCGGGCGCGGAGACGGTCTGCACCGAGTCGAGGATCAGCAGGCCGGGCTTGACCGCGTCGAGGTGGCCGAGGACCGCGGAGAGGTCGGTCTCGGAGGCGAGATAGAGCCGCTCGTGCAGGGCGCCGATGCGCTCGGCGCGCAGCCGGACCTGGCTCGTCGACTCCTCGCCGCTGACCATCAGGGACGGGCTTTCGCCCTGCATCGCCCACTGCTGGGCCACGTCGAGCAGCAGGGTGGACTTGCCGACGCCAGGCTCGCCGGCGAGCAGGACCACGCCGCCGGGGACGATGCCGCCGCCGAGGACCCGGTCGAACTCGCCGACGCCGGTCGGGCGGGCCTTGGCGGGCGCGGCGCTGATCTCGGCGATCGGGCGGGCCGGCTCGAGCGGGGCGCGGGACGGAACGGCGCGCAGGGCAGCCGGGCCGGTGACGGCGGGGCCGCCGGCGAGCTCGAGGATCGCGCCCCACTCACCGCACTCCGGGCACCGGCCCATCCACTTCGCCGGTCGGTGCCCGCAGACGTCGCACTGATAGATCGCGCCCTTGGTCTTCGTCACACCCCGAAACTAGCGGATGGGTACGACAGAAAACGCGCGGACAAAAACGCGCTCACTCGCCTTCGTGGTGCACGACGGGGCTGGGCTTCGGCAGCGGGGTGAGCGGCGGGGTCATCGGCAGGTTGGGCAGGGCGATCGTGGTGGTCTTGCCGTCGGCGTAGGTGAAGGTGAACACCACGTTCGTCAGCGAGCCGCCGGCCCGCAGCGGCTGGCCGGTGAGCTTGTCGACGGCGAGGTAGGTGCCGCTCTCCCGGCTGAGCACCGCGACGCCGTTGACCGGGATCGAGACGGCGATGTTCGACGAGCCGGCCGAGGTCGGCGCCGGGGCCGCCGCGGGGGACTCGTGCGTCTCGGCCTCGGCCGAGGATGACGACGAAGCGTTGCCCGACGGCTTCTTCGAGCCGGATGCCGAGGAGGACGGGGCCGCGGCGGCGGCCGCCGCCGCGGGCTTGGCGCCGACGAGGACGAACGAGCCGTTGTCGCTGGTCACGCCGGTCAGCTTGACCGCCTGCGTGCTGTTGTTGAACAGCCGGACGTTGATCGGGACGGTGGAGCCGGTCTTGTACTCGTTGGCGTAGGCCACGAAGCCGTCGCGCAGCGCGATCTGCCCGTCCTTGCTGTTCACGTTGACGCCCGGCACGGCGGGGACCTGGGTGTCGGTCTGCGTGATCTGGCCCGCACCGCATGCGGAGAGCAGGCCGGCGCCGAGGGCGGCCGTTGCCAAGAGCCCGGCGCGCAGCAGGGTGCGGCGGGCCAGCGGAGTGGCCGGAATCGAACGCGTCACCTTGGTGCCTCCAAAATCAAGGGGTGGCCGCACTACAGCCTAGATGCCGTCGATCGGCCGATCACGACCACCCTTGAGCCGGGTGCCCTAAGCCAGGTTGAGGCCGCTGATCAGCAGAAATGCCACATCGATCAACGCCACCGCGATGACGGACAGGAAGGGTGCGCGGGAGGATGGGTCGCGGCTCATGCGGTACCAACCCCAGGAAAGGGTGATGAGCGCGGCCGCGAGGGCCGGCCAGAACAGCAGCGGCGGCGGACCCGGCGGCCCGAACGCGAGCGCCGCGGTGGCGGCGAGCAGCAGCACCGCGGCGGCCGCCAGCGACCCGCGCCGGCCCAGCAGATGTGGCAGGCCACGGACCCCGGTCCGCGCGTCGTCGTCCAGGTCGGGCAGCGTGTTGACGAAGTGCGCGCCCGCGCCGAGCAGACCGCCGGCGGCCAGCAGCCACAGCGGCGGTGTCCGGCCCGCTCCGAGCACCAGGAACGCGGGCAGGCACGTGAACGACACGGCGTAGGGCACCACGGAGACGGGCGTCGACTTGAGGGGCCAGTCGTAGAGCAGGGCGGAGACGAGCGCGAGCGCGGCGACCAGGCCGGCGCGCGGTCCGGACAGGAAGCCCAGCGGCACGCACGCCGCCGCGGCGAGCGCGCCCAGGATGAACACCAGCCGGCGCGAGACCTTCCCGGCCGCGACCGGCTTGTCCGCCCGGCCGGTCGCGGCGTCGCGGGGCGCGTCGAGGGCATCGTTGACCCAACCGATGGACAGCTGGCTGGCCAGGACCGTCGCGGCCGCGGCGACGACGCCGGCCGCCGGTCGTCCGAGGCCGATCGACAGCAGTGCGGCCACTGCCGTGACACCGGCCGCGGGCTCCGGGTGACTCGCCCGAAGCAGCGAGATCGCAACCGACATTCGGCAAGTGTGGCCGCCGGAGGGGTTCCATGTCAGGCTCGTCTCATGCCTTCGCGGCGGCGCGCTCGTAATGATCCCGGGCAGTACGACGACCTGGCCGGCGAGTGGTGGCGTCCCGGCAGCCCGCTGTCGATGCTGTATTGGCTGGCGGGCGCCCGTGCGCGGCTGATCCCGCCGGCCGAGCGGGCCGGGGCGGTGCTGGTCGACCTGGGCTGCGGCGGCGGGCTGCTCGCGCCGCACGTGGCCGGCAAGGGGTATACCCACATCGGCGTCGACCTGATCGTCTCCGGCCTGGAGCAGTCGGCCGCGCACGGCGTCACGCCGGTCCTCGCCGACGTGCGGCACCTGCCGTTCGCCGATGGCAGCGCCGACGTGGTGAGTGCGGGTGAGCTGCTCGAGCACGTGCCCGACCTGCCGCGGGTGGTCGCCGAGGCGTGCCGGATCCTGCGTCCGGGCGGCTGGCTGGTGCTCGACACCCTGGCCGACACGGCGCTGTGCCGGCTCGTCGCGGTGCATCTCGCCGAGGCCGTGATGCCTGCCGTGCGTGGGATCCACGACCCCGCCCTGTTCGTCGATCCGCGGCGCCTGCAGGCCGAGTGTGCCCGCCATGGGGTGCCGCTGGACGTGCGGGGCATCCGGCCGGCCCTGCCCGCCCTGGCCCGCTGGGTGGTGACCCGCCGCAACGCTGTGCCGATCGTGCCGACGTTCTCGACCGCGATTCTCTACCAGGGGCGCGGCAGGAAGGGGAGCCAGTGACGGGTGCCGCCATCGCGGGGATGCATGTGACGTTCCCCGGGCTGATGCGCCAGGGCGAGGTGTGGGACGGTTTTTTCCAGCGGCACTACGACGGGCCCCGCCGGGGGCTGGCGAAGCGGATCTTCGCCAACTCGGGCGTGGTCACCCGACACGGGGCGGTCAACCCCTTGGTCGAGGACGCCTCGTCGTGGTCGACGGCCAAGAGGATGAGCCGGTATCTCACCGAGGCCCTCCCCCTGGGCAAGGACGCCGTCGCCGGCGCCCTGAACGCCGCGGGACTGGGGCCGGCCGAGATCGGGCTCTTCGTGGTGTGTTCGTGCACCGGATACGCCACGCCCGGCCTCGACATCCTGCTGGCCCGCGACCTCGGCATGGCGGCCGACACGCAGCGGCTCTTCATCGGGCACATGGGCTGCTACGCCGCGCTGCCGGGGCTGGGCGCGGCGTCGGACTATGTGGTCTCGCGGGGCCGGCCGGCCGTGCTGCTGTGCCTGGAGCTGACCAGCCTGCACGTCCAGCCGCCGACCGACGATCCGCAGCAGATCGTGGCGCACGCGCTGTTCTCCGACGCCGCGGCCGCGGTCGTGCTGGTCCCGGACGGGACCGGTGCCGGCGTCGCCGACATCGCGGCCGTCACCGACACGGCTACCGCGGACCACATGACCTGGGACGTCACCGACCTCGGGTTTCGCATGGGGTTGTCGCCGAAGGTGCCCGACGTGCTGTCGGTCCATGTCGCCGACCTGGTGGGGCGGTTGCTCGCGCCGCGCGGGCTCACCCCGGCCGACGTGGACGGGTGGGCCGTGCATCCGGGCGGGCCGCGGATCCTCGACGTCGTGCGCGATCAGTTGGCGCTGCCGGAGTCGGCGCTGGCCGAGTCGCGCGGCACGCTGGCGGCGCACGGCAACTGCTCGTCGCCGACGGTACTGCTGATCATCGACGCGCTGCGCCGTCGTGCCGCGGGTGCACCGCGCACGACGGTGGCGCTGGCGTTCGGTCCGGGCCTGACCCTCTACGGGGTGCTGCTACAGCTTTGACAGTTCGGCTCGGAATTCGTCCGGTGAGGTGACCGAGCGGGTCGCCTTGATCACCCGACCGTCGGCGGCGACCAGCACGGCGGAGCTGGTGCGGTCGTCCGCCAGGGCGGGGACCGTGGCGCGCACCGAGTTGTTGGGGTCGGCGAGGGCGCGGACGGTCGCCTTCTCGTTGAGCCCGCTCGGCAGGGTGGGGGCGTGGACCGCCACGACGAGGATCTTCGCCGTGCTCGCCGAGCCGGCGACCGCGTCCGCGGTGGTGCTGATGAGCTTCTGGCACGTGCAGCCCTCGACGAGCAGGATCACCGCGGGGGCGAGGTCCTTCAGCGCCACCGGCGTGCCGTCGGGGTCCTGCAGGCTGACGCCGGTGAGGGAGGCGGCGACCGCGGGCACGGTGGGCGAGCCGGGGCGGGGCGTGGTCCTCGGGTCGCGCCCGGGCCAGGCGACGGCGAACAGGCTCACCAGCGTCGCGATGACGGCGATCGACATGATCAGCAGTGGTACGACCAGACCGGGTGAATCATCGGTGGTCCGGCCCATGGGTTCGGGCCGCAGGTGCAGCCGGTGGCGCCAGCGGCGGCGCATTGCGGCGCGACGGAATTGCCGACGGATCGAAGCGCCTTCGTGATCGAGTGCGCCGGCATCGTCGGGAATGATGATCGTTCCCCACTCAGGCGGGAGGTTGGGCAGGCCATCGCCCTCTTGTGGCCGTTCACCACCACCGTTGTCGCCGCGCAGCGTGCCCATCGCTGTTCTCCTCGCACCTGCCTCAACTTTCCCTCACGCGACGGCCTCGCGCCAGAGGGTGACTCCATCGAGATGTGTGCGTATCATCTACGCTCCGCCGCTGGTCATGTCACGGAGAGTGTCCGTGTTGGACGTTCAGCGTGCCCGGGTAGACACTTGCCGTAATCAATCAGATATGTCCGACTGCCAGGTCATTTGTGGGTGCTGCGGGTTGTTGATCCGCTACACAGCAGGTTCCACGTTTCCTGTCAAGCAGGAGAAAGGGGACTCACATGTGTTCTGACCTGCGCGAATGCTGCTCTCTGCGGTGGGACGACAGCGCGTGACCGTGTTACCCTAGACACAGCGAAAGGGGTTTCGAACCTATGGTTTTCAGTGTCGGCGAGACCGTTGTCTACCCCCACCACGGGGCCGCACTCATCGAGGCAATCGAGACTCGCGTCATCAAGGGCGAGGAGAAGCAGTATCTCGTCCTCAGGGTCGCTCAGGGTGACCTGACGGTGCGGGTGCCCGCCGAGAACGCCGAGATCGTCGGCGTGCGGGAGGTGGTGGGCGAGGAAGGCCTGACGAAGGTCTTCGACGTCCTCCGCGCTCCGCACACCGAGGAGCCGACCAACTGGTCGCGGCGGTACAAGGCGAATCTGGAGAAGCTGGCCTCCGGCAATCCGCTCAAGGTCGCTGAGGTCGTGCGTGACCTGTGGCGTCGCGACCGTGAGCGTGGGCTGTCGGCCGGCGAGAAGCGCATGCTCGCCAAGGCTCGGGACATCCTTGTCGGCGAGGTGGCGCTTGCCGAGAAGAGCACCAAGGACGAGGCGGAGACGCTGCTCGACAAGGTGTTGACCGAGGCCTGACATTCCAGCACGACTATTCCTGCGATCGAGGACCGCGACGTGACGGCGCACACTGCTGTGCGTGGTGACGTCGCGGTCCTCGTGCCTGCGGCCGGCATGGGGCTCCGACTCGGGCCCGGCGGCCCCAAGGCACTCCGCCTCCTGGGCGGCGAGCCGTTGCTCGTGCACGCCGTGCGCCGATTGGCGCTCGCGCCGAGCGTCGGCTGCATCGTGGTCGCGGCGCCGGCCGACGCGGCCACCTTCGTGGAGGAGCTGCTCGCGCCGGTCGCGCCGGTCACCGTCGTGGCCGGCGGGGCGACCCGGCAGGCCTCGGTGGCGGCGGCGCTGGCCGTCGTCCCCGTCGAGTTCGGCATCGTGCTGGTGCATGACGCCGCGCGGGCGCTGACGCCACCGGAGCTGGTGGAGTCGGTCGCGGAGGCGGTTCGTGGGGGGCACGGCGCCGTCATACCCGTTCTCCCGGTGGTCGACACCATCAAGCGGGTGTCCGATTCGGGTGTCGTGGTGGACACGGTGGAGCGGTCGTCGCTGCGGGCGGTGCAGACGCCGCAGGGGTTCCGGCGGGATGTGCTCCTGAAGGCCCATGAGGCGGCTGTCGACGAGCACACCGACGACGCGGGGCTCGCGGAGCGGATCGGGGTCGCGGTGCACACCGTGCCCGGCGCGGAGGCCGCGATGAAGATCACCCGGCCGTTCGACCTGGCCGTGGCGTCGCTGCTGCTCTGAGGCTGCGGTCCGACTGGCCGCGACCTCGCCGCCCGTTTGGCGGCCGGCAGGATTTGGTCCGGGCTCAGGCCGCGGCGGCGGCCGCAGCCCCCGCTTTGCGCGGGCGGCGGCGCCACAGCAGGACGCTGCCCACCGAGCCGCCGACACCCAGCGCCACGATCATCGCGCCCGCGATCGACATGCCGAGCGCGTCGCCCCGCGCGGTGGCCGCGCCGAGCGCCGAGTACGCCAGTGTCGCCGGCAGCGCCCCCAGCACCGTGCCCGTGAGGAACGTGCGCATCCGCACGCTCGTGGTGCCGAAGACGTAGTTGGCGATGCCGAAGGGCACGAGCGGGATCATCCGCGAGATGACGATCGCCATGACGCCGCGCTTGGCGACCGCCTGCTCCATCGCGAGCAGCCGGCCGCTGAGGTGGCGGGCCATGAAGTCGCGGCCGAGCAGCCGCCCGATCGAGTGGGCGATCAGCGCGCCGAGGGTGACGCCGAGCATGGTGTATACCGCGCCGCCCGCGAAGCCGAACAGCACCCCGCCGACGCTGGCCAGCAGGGTGCGGGGGGCGAGGGCGGTGGTCAGCACGGCCGAGCCCCCGATCGCGATGAGCGGGGCCATCGGGTGGCTGGGACCGATCGCGTGCACCAGGGACGCACGGTTTGGATGCACGGTGATGATCACCACGGACATGGTCACCAGAAGGAGGGCCAGCAGACCGAAGCGAAGAGCGGCTCCGGTGCGCCACCACTGCTTGTGGCTCGTCGGGGTCGTCTGGTCGCTGTGCACCCGATCCAGCCTAGGCCCGCAACGCCCAAATGCCGAGTCCGAAAACGGTTCAGCAACCGGAAGTTCACGATTGTGCGCCGATCATCGTACCCTCCCGAAGTGATGCTGATCGGTAACGGCACGGATGTGCACGCCTTCGACTCCGGCCGGGAGTGCTGGGTCGCCGGCCTGAAATGGGAGGGTGTGGACGGACTCGCCGGGCACTCCGACGGCGACGTCGCCGCGCACGCGATTTGTGACGCTCTGTTGTCGGCCGCCGGCCTGGGTGATCTCGGGGCGAACTTCGGCACGGGCCGGCCCGAGTGGGCGGGCGCCTCGGGGGTCACCCTGCTGCGCGAGACGGCCCGCAGGGTGCGCGCCGCGGGCTTCGAGATCGGCAACGCGTCCGTGCAGGTGATCGGCGTGAAGCCGAGGGTCGGCACGCGCCGCGCCGAGGCCGAGCGGACGCTACACGACGCGATCGGCGCCGTCGTGCGGCTGTCCGGCACCACCACCGACGGGCTGGGATTCACCGGCCGGGGTGAGGGCCTGGCCGCCACGGCCGTTGCGTTGATCTATCCGACCAGGAATGAGGATTGATGAACGACACGCTTCGTGAACTGCTCGACCGGCGGGCCTTCCTCGTGCTGAGCACCGTCAACCCGGACGGCGGCCCGCAGAGCAGCGTGATCTGGGGCTCGCACGACGCCGGTGACATCGTGTTCTCGACCACCCGCGGGCGGCGTAAGACCCGCAACATGGAGCGCGAACCGCGGGTCTCGATCTGCGTGTACGACCCGGCCAACCCCTACCGCTACGTCGAGGTGCGAGGCACCGTCACCCTCACCGAGGAGGGCGGGTCGGAGCTCATCGACGAGCTGAGCCGGTCGTACGTGGGCAAGCCCTGGGCCGAGCCGGACTCCGACGCCGTCCGGGTGGTCTGCCGGGTGACCGCTCAGCGGGTCCACGAGCACTAATCGGGCTCACCCGTTGTGGGCCCAGGTCCATGCGTAGCCGGCGTCTTCGATGGCGAGCGCCGGCTCGCACAGATCGAGCGGCCGGAACGTGTCGATCATGACGGCCAGTTCGTCGAACGCCTCGGCGCCGATCGCGCGCTCGACCGCGCCGGGCTGCGGTCCGTGGGTGAAGCCGCTCGGGTGCAGCGAGATCGACCCCTGCTCGATACCGGAGCCGCGGCGGGCCTCGTAGTTGCCGCCGGTGTAGAACAGCACCTCGTCGGAGTCGACGTTGTGGTGGTTGTACGGCACCGGGATGGCCAGCGGGTGGTAGTCGACCTTGCGCGGCACGAAGGAGCAGATCACGAAGTTGGGGCCCTCGAACGTCTGATGCACCGGCGGCGGCTGGTGCAGGCGCCCGGTGATCGGCTCGAAGTCGTGGATCGAGAACGCCCACGGGTAGAGGCAGCCGTCCCAGCCCACGACGTCAAATGGGTGATTTGCGTAAATGTGCTCGGTCCAGCCATGACGGTGCTGGACCATCACGGAAATGTCGTACCCCTCCACGAGTATGGGTGCCGTGGGGCCGCGCAGGTCGCGTTCGCAGTAGGGCGCGTGCTCCAGGAACTGTCCACGCACGGAGAGATAGCGCCGCGGGGGTCCGATGTGTCCAGTAGCCTCGATCGCCAGCAGCTTCACCGGCCCGTCCTTGGGCACCAGCCGGTGGATCACCGATGTCGGGATGATCGCGTAGTCGCCCTCGGCCAGTTCCAGCACGCCGAAGGTCGACTCGAGGGTGACGGCGCCGGCGGAGACGTAGAGGCACTCGTCGCCGACCGCGTTGCGGTAGAGCGGCGACGGCTCCGACGCCTCGACGTAGGAGATGCGCACATCATCGTTGGCGAGCAGGTGCCGGCGGCCGAGCACGGGGTCCGCCTTCCCGCCGTCGATCTTGGCGGTGCGCAGGTGGCGCGGCTTGAGCGGCAGGTTCGGCATCCGCGACCAGGCCGGCGGCTCAAACGGCACGGCCGAGATGATCGCGCTCGGCCGGTTGCGGTGATAGAGCAGCGAGGAGTCGCTCGAAAAACCCTCCTGTCCCATCAGCTCTTCCATGAACAGCGAGCCGTCGGGCTGGCGAAACTGGGTATGGCGCTTCGGCGGCACCTCGCCGACGCGGCGGTAGTACGGCATCACGGCCCTCCTCACCGGAGTGTCCGGATAACGGACGAAGTTGTCCGCCCTGTAAAGCGTCCACTAGATTCGGAAGCCGTGTCAAACGCAGTACCACCCCTGCTGACCGCACTGGTCGACGACGCCGCGGTGTTCCCACCGGGCAGCGCCGCGCTGGAAGACGCCGTGCCCGCGCACGCCCGCCACCGCGAGAGCTGGTTCGCGCCGCTCGTCGGGCCGCTGCTGATCCCGCTCGCCGACCGTGACGGCTTCCGCGCGCTCGCCCCGCCCGGCATGGGGGTCGGCCTGGTGGGCGAGCCGGCCGCCGTCGAGGCCGCGATGGGGGACCTGCCCGCCGGCACCCGGCAGATCGAGAGCCCCGTGGCCAAGCGGGGCGAGGACCCGCTGCCCGGCATCGAGCGGCTCGCGGCGCTCATGCGGAAGAGCGAAGAACCCCGCCATTGGTACTTCGAGGTGCCGCTTGCCTGGGGCCTCATGTCCGCTCTGGACGCCGTCGCGGCGCTGCGCGCCGAGGGCCTGCCCGTCGCGGCGAAGTTCCGCACCGGAGGCCTCGCCGCGGAGCTGTTCCCCACCCCGGTCGAGCTCGCCGCCGTCATCTGCGCCTGCCGCGACCGTGACCTGCCGTTCAAGCTCACCGCCGGCCTGCACCACGCGGTCCGGCACATCGACGCCGAGACGGGCCTGATCCACCACGGCTTCCTCAACATCCTGGGCGCCGTGCTGACCGCGGCCGACGGCGCTGAGCCGTCCGACCTGGCCGGCATCCTGGCCGCCACGGAGGCCCCGCAGGTGGCCGACCGGGTCCGCCCGGCGCTGGACCGCGACCGCCCGCTGTGGGTGGGCTTCGGCAGCTGCGGCGTCCTGGACCCGGTCACCGACCTGACGGTGCTCGGCCTGCTCGACCGCCCGCGGCCCACCGCACCCAAGGCGGCGACCGCGTGAGCACGCTCCTGATGGTGTTCGGGCCGCTCGACCGCCCCCGGCTCACCGCACCCAAGGAGGCGACCGCGTGAGCACGCTGGTCACCGTGCCGAAGGCGGCGGCCCGGTGAGCGGGGCGGCGGGCTGGCTGGAGCTGGCCGATGACGAGCCGTTCGGGGTGCACAATCTGCCCTACTGCGCGTTCGGGCGGGACGGGTTCCGGTGGACCGGGGTGCGGATCGGGGACCGGATTCTCAACCTGGCGGAGGCCGAGGGGCGGGGGCTGCTCGACGCGGACGGGGCGTTCCTCGGGCAGGCCACCCTCAACCGGTTCATGAGCGCGGGGCGGCCCGTGTGGACGCGGGTGCGCGAGCGGCTCATCGAGCTGCTCAGCACCCGTCGGCATCGGGAGGCGGTCGAGCCGCTGCTGATCTCGGTCGGCGACGTGCGGCTCGAGCTGCCGTTCGAGGTGGCCGACTACGTCGACTTCTACTCCTCGCAGGAGCACGCCACCAACCTCGGGCGGTTGTTCCGGCCCGACGGGGAGGCGCTGCTGCCCAACTGGAAGCACCTCCCGGTCGGATACCACGGGCGGGCGGGCACCGTGGTCGTCTCCGGCGCCGACGTGCCGCGGCCGTGCGGGCAGCGCAAGGCGCCCGACGCGCCGGCGCCGACGTTCGGCCCGTCGGCGCGCCTGGACATCGAGGCCGAGGTCGGGTTCGTGGTCGGGGTGCCCTCGAGCGGGGCCGTGGCCGTCGACGACTTCCGGGCGCACGTGTTCGGCGCCGTGCTGGTCAACGACTGGTCGGCGCGGGACCTGCAGGCCTGGGAGTATCAGCCGCTGGGGCCGTTTCTGGGCAAGTCCTTCCGCACGTCGGTCTCGCCCTGGGTGGTGCCGCTGGACGCGCTCGACGCGGCCCGGGTGCCGGGTCCGGCGCAGGAGCCGGCGGTGCTGCCCTACCTGCGGGCGGGGGAGCACCACGGGTATGCGATCGACATCGAGGTCTTCTGGAACGGCACGCTCGTGTCGCGGCCGCCGTTCGCCGGGATGTACTGGACGCCCGCCCAGCAACTCGCCCACATGACGGTGAACGGCGCGTGGGCGCGCACCGGCGACCTGTATGCGTCGGGCACCGTCTCCGGGCCCCTGCCCGACCAGACCGGCTCCTTCATCGAGCGCACCTGGAACGGAGCCCGGCCGCTGCGGTTGGCCGACGGGGCCACGCGCACGTTCCTGCTCGACGGCGACACGGTCGCGATCACCGCCACTGCCCCCGGGCCTGAGGGCACCCGCGTGGGCTTCGGGGAGGTGACCGGCACCGTCACCAAGCCCGAGTGACGCGGGACATGGCGCCGGCCGCGGATGTCGGCGGCCCGGTCACACCGATCGGCTTCCGTGTATGACGGTGGCTCCGGGTGGTGGTGGTCGGGGCGGGTGGCGCAGGGGACTACGTGGGTGGGCGATGGGAAGCGGGTGTGAGTCTTCTGCGGATCGACGGTCGACGTGAGCGGATTGCGGCATCCGCCGGGTATGGTGCCCCGCGGAGGTGGTTATGGGGACGGCTCGTGCGAGGCTGCGTCGGTTCGTGTCGCCGCGTAGCTGGTCGCGGCCGGTGCGCTTCGTGCTCACCGGGCTGCTCGTCCTCGTGGTGGTGGCCGCGATGGGGATCACGGCGTATCGCACGCTGAAGCCGGCCGAGACGGTGAGCCGCGCCGACAAGCCGGTGCCGTCGCCGGAGCCGATCGAGTCGATCCAGTATGCGGAGCTGGCGTCGGCGCCGTTGATCGTGGAGGGGCGGCTGCGGGTCTACACCGAGCAGCGGCGGGTGTTCGCGGACACGCCGGTGACGGCGCAGCGGTTGATGACGCCGCACTGGTCGTATCGGCGGTGGCCGGCCGAGGTCGTCTCGATCGTCGAGGTGGAGAAGCCGGCGAGCGGGGTCGGCATGTCGGTGGTGGTCACGAAGTGGTCGGACGGGGAGATCGTCGCGCTGGACGCGCAGAAGGGTGACATCGTCTGGCAGACGAAGATCGAGCCCGCGGACGGGGAGTCGTTCAAGGGGCGGCGCACCGGGGCGAAGACGATGTGGGCGCCCGAGGACCTGTTCGTGTCGGCATCGGCGGTGGACAAGCAGCCGGTGGTGATCGCGACGGGCAAGGACGTGGCCGTGGGCATCGATCCGGTGAAGGGCGAGGTGCGGTGGACGCGGTCGTTCGCCACCGAGCCGGGGTGCCGGACGAACGACTGGACCGGCGGGGACGCGTACTTCGTGAAGAACGCCTGCGCGAAGCCGGCCACCTTGGAGATCTACGACGCGGCGAGCGGGATGCAGCTCACCACCTGGCGGCCGCCGGGCGCGTCGACCGGCGAGAACGTCACCAACTGGTTCATCGAGCCGACGTCGTGCGAGCTCGGGCGGTCCGGCTGCGCGATGTTCAAGGCCGCGCCGACGGGGGACGTCGTGACGTACACCGACGCCGCCTCGGGAGTGGGCACGACCACGCCGGCGTACTGGTCGTTCGGGGCCGATCACGCGGTGAAGCCGGAGCCGGTCGCGGACAAGGACAACATCGTCGTGGTCGGGGACGTCGTCGCCCAGCAGATGACCGGCGGCTACATCTGGGCGTTCTCGCGCAGCACCGGCAAGCGGCTGTGGATGTCGGAGGTCGCCGGCCGGTTGATCGGCGGCGACCAGCGCAACATCTACCTGATCAACAACGAGTATCAGCTGCTGGTGCTCAACCTGGAGACCGGGGCCGTCACGTCGAGCACCGAGCTGCGCATCCGGCCCACGGACCGGTTCGTCTTCAGCATGCTCTACCTGCACGCCGGATATCTGGTGATCGAGCGGCTGCAGAGCACCAAGGAATCCGAGATCGACGACAGGTACTACTTCAATCAGGACACGGTCGTCCTGGTCGGCATCGGCTGAAGCAAAGCCTGCTGAGGCGAAGCAGTCCGCCGGCGTTAGAGGATCACGCTCAGGAAGGCGTCGTTCTCCTCCGGCGTGCCGATCGTGACGCGGACGCCGTAGCCCTGGAAGGCGCGGACGATCACGCCAGCCCGCTCGCAGGCGGCGGCGAACTCGTCGGACTTGTCGCCCAGCGGCAGCCAGAAGAAGTTCGCCTGGGTCTCGGGCACCTCGGGGTACACCTTGCGGACCGCGTCGACCACCCGGGACCGCTCGGCGACGATCACGTCGACCCGTCGTTGCATCTCGGCCTCGGCGCCGAGCGCGGCCAGGGCGGCGGCCTGCGCGGCGAGCGAGGTGGAGAACGGCGTGACGACCTTGCGCACGGCGGTGACCACCTCGGGCGAGCCGATCAGGTATCCGACGCGCAGGCCGGCCAGGCCCCACGCCTTCGAAAGGGTGCGCAGCACGACGACGTTGGGGCGGTCGCCGTACTCCACCAGGCCGTCGGGCACGGCCGGGTCGGTGACGAACTCGCGGTAGGCCTCGTCGAGGGCGACCAGCACGTTGCTGGGCACCTTGTCGATGAACGCGTCGAGCTCGGCCTTGCGCACCGCGGTGCCGGTCGGGTTGTTCGGGTTGCACACGATGACCAGCCGGGTGCGTTCGGTGATCGCGGCCGCCATGGCGTCGAGGTCGTGGCCGTGCTCGGCGGTGTTGGGGACGCGGACGCTGGTGGCCGCGGTGGCCGCGCTGATGATCGGGTACGCCTCGAAGGACCGCCAGGGGTAGATGGCCTCGTCGCCGGGCAGGCAGGTGACGCGGAACAGGTGCTCGAAGAGGGCGACGGAGCCGCAGCCGGTCGCGACGCGAGCGGGGTCGACGTCGAGCCGGTCGGCGATGCGGCCGCGCAGCTCGGTGGCGCCCATGTCCGGGTACCGGTGCATGTTGGTCGCCGCGGCGGTGACCGCCTCCACCACGCCGGGCAGCGGGCCGAAGGGCACCTCGTTGCTGGCCAGCTTGATCGCGCCGGGCACGCTACGACCCGGAACGTAGGCGGGAAGGGCGTCGAGATCCGGGCGGGTGAGGCTCATGAGTGGTCTCCGGTGTTCTGGTTCTGGGGGTGGGAGTCGGTGGGGGGCTGGGCGTCGCTGGAGGGCTCCGCCATCACCACGACGGTGCCGGCGGAACGGTCGTGGAAGGCGCGGTGCAGCGGCCAGTCGAACACCGGCGAGATGCTGTCGATGAACTGCAGCAAGAAGCCGACGCCGCAGGTCCACAGCAGCACGGACAGGCCGAGCGGGTTCCACCGGCGGATCGCCCGGCCGAAGCCGAGCGGCTTGTCGCTGTCGAGGCCGACCACCTTGATCCTCAACAGCCGTTTGCCGAGCGTCTGGCCGCCGCCGGCGATCGCGGGCACCTCGTAGGCGAACCACAGCGCCGCGATGAGGATCAGGATCACGATCTGCAGGGAGCTGGCGCGCTCGGGCGTGGCCAGCTCGCCGACGGGCTCGCCGGCCAGCTGCCGGCGCCAGATCTCGGCCATGACCGGGCCGACGTCCTTGACGTACTGATAGATGAACCAGCCGGTGACCGCGGCGTTGAGCAGCGCGACCATCAGGATGTCGATGAGCCGGGCCAGCAGCCGCGAGCCCAGCGGCGCGAGGGCGTGTCCGTGCGGGCGGACCACCTGGCTCGGCAGCCCGGGCTGCGGCGGCAGCAGCACCTGCACCGCGCCGGCCGGCAGGTTGCCCTGCGGCATCAGCCCGGGCGGCAGCGGTGTGCCCGGCGGCAGCACGATCGCGCCCGGTGGCAGCTGGCCGGGTGGGAACCCGCCGGGCGGGATCGGCGTGCCGGGCGGGAGCACCACGGCGCCCTGCGACAGCGGCGTGCCCGGAATGGTCGCGATCGGCGGCAACGGGTTTTGACCGTTTTGCCCGGTATGTTGGGGAGCGCTCGGTGTTGGAGGCGACGGGGGTGTCGGCGCGTCGACCTTCGGCGGCTCCGTCGGGGTCGGCGCTGAAGCGGGAACGGGCTCGCCGATCCAGCCCTCGCCGTCCCAATACCGCTGGACGTCCGGGTCAACAGGGTCCTTGTACCACCCAGGCGCTGTCACGCCGCCTCCGCCTCCGTGCTGCTCATCCGATGGTTCACCAGATCATCAGACCTTTACCAGATCATCCGGCCTTCACCACAATGGTGCCCGCCGCCTTGTCGTGCAGGCACTGCTGGTAGGGCTTGTCCCACAGCTGCCACAGTCCGTCGATCCACGAGAAGAACGGGACGACGATCGCCACCGGGTACTGCACCGCCCACCGCTTGAGCAGCACGCCCCGGTCGATCGGCACGGCCGGGGCGGTGGCGCGGATCAGCTGCAGCTTCATCGCCCGCTTGCCCCAGGTGACGCCGGTCCGGCCGAACATCTCGACGTGGTACACGTATCCGATCACGATCGTCAGCAGGATGAAGCCCGCCTCGATCAGCAGCGGCACGCCGATGAACATGCCCATGCTCGGCGAGCTGGTCACCGCGCCGGTCACCGGGTCGGTCTCGACCCGCGAGGCCGCGCCGGCCATGACCGCGAACATCGCGATCAAGGTGGGGACCAGCAGCACGATGTTGACGCCCGCGAGCACCGCGCCGTCGATCAGGATCGCGACGAACCGGTCGCCGAAGCTCGCCAGGGGCCGCCCGTCGGGGGCCAGCGCCACGTAGGCCCGCGGCACGCCGTACTGACCCTGTGGATACCCGGGCTGTGGATAACCCGCCGCCGGCTGCCCCTGCTGTGGATAACCGGGCTGTGGATAACCCGGTCCCGGGAGGGCTTGCTGTGGATAACCAGGCTCTCCGTAGCCGCTGGGCTGTGGATAACCGGCCGCCGGCGGTGCACTCTGTGGATAACCCTGTTGATAACCCTGCGGATGTCCGGGTGGCGGCCCGTAGTTCGGGACACCACCCGGCTGCGGCTGGCCCGGATACGTCACCCGGACAGTGTTACAGGTTTCCGCGAAGTTCCTGCTCCCGCTCGATTGCCTCGAAGAGCGCCTTGAAGTTGCCCTTGCCGAAGCCGAGCGAGCCGTGGCGCTCGATGATCTCGAAGAAGACCGTCGGGCGGTCCTGCACCGGCTTGGTGAAGATCTGCAGCAGGTAGCCGTCCTCGTCGCGGTCGACGAGGATGCCGCGGGACTTGAGCTCTTCGATGGGCGCGCGGACCTGGCCGATGCGGGCGCGCAGCTCCGGGTCGTCGTAGTACGAGTCCGGCGTGGTGAGGAACTCAACACCGGCGGCGCGCATCTCGTCGACGCTGCGCAGGATGTCGCTCGTGGCGAGCGCGATGTGCTGCGCGCCCGGCCCGTCGTAGAACTCCAGGTACTCGTCGATCTGCGACTTCTTGCGCGACACGGCGGGCTCGTTCAGCGGGAACTTGACCTTGCGGGTGCCGCTGGCCACGACCTTGCTCATCAGCGCCGAGTACTCGGTGGCGATGTCGTCGCCGACGAACTCCGCCATGTTGGTGAAGCCCATGACCCGGCGGTAGAACTCGACCCACTCGTCCATGCGGCCCAGCTCGACGTTGCCGACGACGTGGTCCACGGCCTGGAAGTAGCGCCGGGCCGGCGGCGCCACGATCGGTCGCCGGGCCACGAAGCCGGGCAGGAACGGCCCGCCGTAGCGCGAGCGGTCGATGAGGGTGTGGCGGGTCTCGCCGTAGGTGGCGATCGCGGCGCGGCGCACCACGCCGTGCTCGTCGCGCTCGTCGTGCGGCGCCTCGAGCCCGGCCGCGCCCTGCCGCACGGCGTAGGCGTACGCGGTGTCGACGTCGGGCACCTCCAGCGCGATGTCGGCGATGCCGTCGCCGTGCCGCTCGTGGTGCCGGGTGGCCTCGGCCTGCCGGTGTACGCCGCCGGCCAGCACGAAGACCGCGGAGCCGGCCTTCAGCACGTACTCGGCGTGGTCGCGATAACCCTGCTCCGGCCCGCGATAGGCGATCAGCGTCATGCCGAACGCCGTCGCGTAGTAGTGCGCCGCCTGCTTGGCGTTGCCGACGTAGAACCGGACGTGATCGAGGCCGGTGAGCGGGAACGGGTCGTGGGACGTGTCGTGCTCGACGGCCCCGATGAGCTCGCTGAGGTCTTCGATGGCGCGGGTCATGCCCATCAGCGTCGCCCGCCCCGGTCCGGTTGGGCAAGGAACGCCGATCCGCCTGGTCAGGTTGTACATTCGGCCCGAGATTTAGGGTGTACCGGTGAACAGTTTGCCCAGTGAAATCGACTCTCTCGATGCACGGCTGATCGCACTGCTGGACGCCGAGCCCCGGATCGGCGTCCTGGAGTGCTCGCGGCGGCTGCGGGTGGCTCGCGGCACCGTCCAGGCCCGGCTCGACCGCCTCGCGGCCCGCGGGGTGATCCGCGGCAACGGCCCGGACATCGACCCGGCTGCGCTCGGCTACGGCGTGACGGCGTTCGTGACGCTGGAGATCCGGCAGCGCTTCGGCCACGACCCGGTGGCGGCGCACCTGGAGGAGATCCCGGAGGTGCTGGAGGTACACACGATCACCGGCTCGGGCGACCTGCTGTGCCGGATCGTGGCGCGCTCCAATGCCGACCTGCAACGGGTGATCGACCGTGTGATGAGCCACGAGGGGATCGTGCGGTCCTCGACGATCATCGCGCTGGCGGAGCAGATCCGCTACCGCGTGCTCCCGCTGGTCGAGGCCGCCGCCCGGCCCCAGCCGTGAATCGGGCGCTGAGCCACCCGCACGGGTGAAAACGCGCGACACGGGCAAAAGCGGCCATCCGCCGGCGTACCATGCTGCGGCGTTACGCTGCGCCACGTGGCTAGGGGAGCGGTCCGCAACGTCGAGACGGCGCTCGGCGCGATCGGTGTGCTGGCGCTCATCATCACCAGCATCCTGATCACCGGCTGGAATCCGGTGCCCAAGGTGACCGACTGGTGGGAGAAGGTGGCCTCCAGTACCAACAAGCTCTCCACCCCGGACACCACCTGGACCGAGCGGGTCGGCGGCCAGCCCTCCTCGGCCGTCATCGCCGGCGACGCCGTCATCGTCTCCATGCGCGGCACGGTCGAGGCGCGATCGCTCAGCGCCGGGACCGTGCTGTGGCAGCGGGAGGCCGACTGGGCCGGCGTGGCCGGCGACGGCGGCAACACGGTCGCCGTGGTCGGGCGGCGCGGGAAGGGCCTGGAGGCGCTCGAGCCGTCGAGCGGCAGCCCGCGCTGGAAGGACGGCGACGCCGTCGGCGCGTGGACCTTCCGCGAAACCGTGCTGACCCTGGCCTGCGGCGGCCTGTCGGACTGCACGCTGACGGCCCGCGCGCCGCGCGACGGCGCGCAGCTATGGAAGCTCACGCTGCCCGGCATTGGGCGGGTGCTCAACGGCGTCAACTCGGACCTGCTCGGCACCGAGGTGATGGCCGGGGCGTACCGCGACGCGATCGAGGCCATGCCGCGGCCGATCCCGGCGATGCTGGGGTTCCCGATCGAGCAGAGGGTGCGGGTCGTCGACACCGTGCACGGCAAGCTGCTGCGCGCGGAGGAGCCGTCGAACACGGCCCGGGTGGTGGTCGTGGGCGGGCGGGTGCTGGTGTCCACGGCGATCCCGAAGGACGGCAACTGCCGGTACAGCCTGGAGGGGCGCGACCCGGCGACCGGCAAGTCGCTGTGGAAGAAGGACGGGTACGACCTGCGGACCGCCTCCGGCGCCGGCTGCGAGCAGCGCCGCGACCCGGCGGGCGCGGACACCGTGCTGGCGGCGATCCGCGGGGACAACCGCGAGGTGTTCCTGTCCCCGCGCGACGGGCGCGACATGTGGGCCGGCGCCGAGGGCGACGTGATCGTGGCGGCCGACAGCCAGTACGGCCTGGTGCGCACCGACGGCGGCAAGAACGTCTCGGTCGTCGGCTTCGAGCGCGGCGGCCGGCTGTGGCAGCAGGAGGTCCCGGCGAAGGCCGGCGTGGCGGTCTCGCGCTACGCGGTGCTGGTGCGCGACTCGGCGCAGGGCAAGCTGACCGCGTACGCCCCCGACAGCGGCCGGGTGCTGCTGGACGCCAAGACGACCGTGGAGGTGCTCGGCATCGGCGAGCGCGGCCTCATGGTCGGCCGCGGCCGGACGATCGGCTACCTGCCCTACGGCTGATGAAGGCGTCACGTCGGCGCGTTTCCACGGCGTGCTGCCGTGCGGTCAGCGGTGTTCCATGATGAGCGCGAACGATGTGTTCGGGGCGAGGGCCTCGTAGCCGTGCGCGACGTCGCCGGCGAAGGAGGCGTAGTCGTGCACGTCGAGGTCGACCGCGGAGTCCTCGGGGCCGACCCGGAGCCGGCCGCTGATCATCACCACGTGCTCGATCGTGCCCGGGTTGTGGGCGTCGGCCTTGCGGGCGCCGACCGGCTCGGCGCGCATCAGGTAGATGTCCCGGCGTACCCCGGGCGGCGAGGTCGCCAGCAGCTTGCCCATGAAGTCGGCCTGCTCGGACTTCACCGACGGACCCTCGCCGGCGCGGATCACCCGCGGCGCCGTCGGCGGCGGCTCGACGAGCCGGCTGAACGGCACGTTGAGCGCGACCGCGAGGGCCCACAGCGTCTCGATGTTCGGGTTGCCGGCGCCCGCCTCGAGCTGGCTGAGCGTGGACTTGGCGATCCCGGCGCGCTTGGCGACCTCGCTGAGGGACAGCTTCTCGCGCTCGCGCTCGCGGCGGAGGGCGGCCGCGATGAGGTCGATCGGCGGCTTGTTCGGGTCCATGCGCGATCCGTTCGGTGCATCGAACGAGTCATTCGGCTTGACGAACGACTGGGACGGGTACAGCATACCGAACTATGCGTTCGATTCTCCGAACAGATCCGATCGCCCGCGACGCGGCGGCGCTGTGCGCGGCGGCCGTGGTCGTCGGGTTGTCATTCGGCGCGATCGCGTCGGCCGCCGGCGTGCCGCTGGGGCAGATCCTGGTCATGAACGCGTTCGTCTACGCGGGCGGCGCGCAGTTCCTGGCCGTGGGCCTGGCCGGCGCCGGCGCCACGGCGGCCGCGATCGTGCTCGCCGGGCTGCTGCTCAACGCCCGCCACCTGCCGTTCGGGCTGGCGGTCGGCAACGAGGTGCTCGGCGACCGGCGCCCCGCCCGGCTGCTGGGCAGCCACCTGATGACCGACGAGTCGGTCGCCTTCGCCCTCGCCCAGAACGATCCGGCGCGCCGCCGCCGGGCCTACTGGACGACGGGCATCGCCCTGTTCCTGACCTGGAACGTCTCGGCCGCGGTCGGGGCGATCGCCGGCTCGGCGCTGGGCGACCCGAACACATTCGGCATCGACGCCGCGTTTCCGGCGGCGCTGCTGGCGCTGACGCTGCCGTCGCTCAAGGACCGGGCGTCGGTGCGCGTGGCCGTCGCCGGCGCGGTGCTCGCGCTCGCGACCACGCCGTTCCTGCCGGCCGGCCTGCCGGTGCTCATAGCACTGGTCGGCCTGGCGCTGGCCCTGCCACTGCCCAAGGCGGTGCGGCGTTCATGAGCGGTACGGAGCGAAGCGGAGTGGCCGCTCATCATGGGTGCAGGTTTAGCTCGTGTCGCGGCCGTAGCGGAGCGGAGGGTTCGGCATGAGCGGTACGGAGCGAAGCGGAGTGGCCGCTCATCATGGGTGCAGGTTCAGCTCGTGCCGCGGCCGTAGCGAAGTGGAGATGTCGGCATGAGTTGGATTGCCATTATCGCGCTTGCCGCCGGGACCTACGCGTTTCGCGTCGCCGGGCCCGTGCTGCGCGACCGGATCTCGGTTTCGGAGCAGGTCAAGCGATACCTCACGCTCGCCGCGGTCGCGCTGCTGGCGGCGCTCATCGGCACCGCCGCGCTGCTGGACGGCACGCACTTCGTCGGCATCGCGCGCCCGGCCGGCGTCCTGGTCGGCGCGGTCCTGGCCTGGCGCAAGGCGCCGTTCGTCGTCGTGGTGGTGGCCGCCGCACTCACTGCCGCCCTGCTCAGGGTCGCCGGAGTGGAGTAATACAGTCGTGGGATGCCCGAATTCGCGTTCTCGCCGCTGCTGCCGATCGGACCCGACGCCACCGAATACCGCTTGGTCACCAGCGACGGGATCGGGCGCGACGGCCGGTTCCTGACCGTCGAGCCGGAGGCGCTGACCCGCCTGACCGACGAGGCCATGCACGACATCGCGCACTTCCTGCGCCCCGCCCACCTGACGCAGCTGCGCTCGATCATCGACGACCCGCTGGCGTCCTCGAACGACCGGTTCGTGGCGCTCGACCTGCTGCGCAATGCCAACATCGCGGCCGGCGGCGTGCTGCCGATGTGCCAGGACACCGGCACGGCGATCGTCATGGGCAAGCGCGGCCGGTTCGTGCTCACCGACGGCAACGACGAGGCGGCGATCGCCCGCGGGGTGTTCGACGCGTACACGAGGCTCAACCTGCGGTACTCGCAGCTCGCGCCGCTGACCATGTGGGACGAGAAGAACACGGGCTCCAACCTGCCGGCGCAGATCGAGCTGTACGCCGAGGGCGACGACGCCTACAAGTTCCTCTTCATGGCCAAGGGCGGCGGCTCGGCCAACAAGAGCTACCTCTACCAGGAGACGAAGGCGCTGCTCAATCCCACCCGGATGATGCAGTTCCTGGAGGAGAAGCTGCGGCTGATCGGCACCGCCGCGTGCCCGCCGTACCACCTGGCGATCGTCATCGGCGGCACCTCGGCCGAGCACGCGCTCAAGACCGCCAAGCTCGCCTCGGCGAAGTACCTCGACACATTGCCCACCGCCGGCTCACCGGTCGGCCACGGCTTCCGCGACGTGGAGCTCGAGGCCGAGGTGCTGCAGCTGACCCGCGAGTTCGGCATCGGCGCCCAGTTCGGCGGCCGGTACTTCTGCCACGACGTCCGCGTCGTGCGCCTCCCGCGCCACGGCGCCTCCTGCCCGGTCGCGATCGCGGTGTCCTGCTCCGCCGACCGCCAGGCGGTCGGGAAGATCAACGAGCAGGGCATCTGGCTCGAGCAGCTCGAGACCGACCCGGCCCGCTTCCTGCCCGACGTCACCGACGAGCACCTCGACGACGACGTCGTCACCGTCGACCTCAACCGTCCGATGGCCGAGATCCGGGCCCAGCTGTCCGCCCTGCCGGTCAAGACCCGCCTGTCGCTGACCGGCCCGCTGGTCGTGGCCCGCGACATCGCCCACGCGAAGATCGCCGAACGCCTCGACGCCGGCGAGCCGATGCCCGCCTACCTGCGCGACCACGCCGTCTACTACGCCGGCCCGGCCAAGACCCCCGAGGGCTACGCGTCGGGCTCGTTCGGCCCGACCACGGCCGGCCGCATGGACGCGTATGTCGAGAAGTTCCAGGCCGCCGGCGGCTCGATGGTCATGCTGGCGAAGGGCAACCGCTCGAAGCAGGTCACCGACGCGTGCCGCCAGCACGGCGGCTTCTACCTGGGCTCGATCGGCGGGCCGGCCGCGCGCCTGGCCCAGGACTGCATCAAGCACGTCGAGGTCATCGAGTACCCGGAGCTGGGCATGGAGGCCGTCTGGAAGATCGATGTGGTCGACTTTCCGGCCTTCATCGTCGTCGACGACAAGGGCAACGACTTCTTCGCCGAGGTGACCACCCCGAAGCTGACCCTGCAGATCGGCAAGCGGTAACGAGCTCATCGGCCCTGCTGGGAGCCGCTTCCGGGGCCGCAAGATCACGTGGGAACGACGAAGCGCCGCATGCCAGGCATGCGGCGCTCCGACGACGCTCAGGTTTTCTTGCCAGGATCGAGTCAGAGACCGCGGACGTTCTCCGCCTGAGGACCCTTCTGGCCCTGGGTCACCTCGTACTCCACCTTCTGGCCTTCCGCGAGCTCACGGTATCCGGTGCTGGCGATGGCGGAGTAGTGGACGAAGACGTCCGCGCCGCCGTCATCCTGCTGGATGAAACCGAAGCCCTTTTCGGAGTTGAACCACTTGACAGTACCGCTAGCCACACTTTCCTCCTGATAACGGAACGGCAGTCCCTCGCCGATCGTCGGCGGTGAACCTCCGCCCCGCGGAACGATACCCGCTCCGGGCGTGAAACGCGCTACCAGGGTGTTCGTCTACGCTCGGGCGCTCGACCGGCGCGGTGCCGGCCTCGACGACAGGATGCGTCCAGCCATCGCGGCAACAAGGCCGGCCAGTCCGGCCGCCGCGAAGCCGCCCGCTGGTGCGGAGAGGTCGATCGCCATCCCGACGATCGGGGATCCGAGCGCGAAACCCGCGCTCTGCGCCGAGGATTGCAGACCTGTCGCCTCACCCCGCACGCTGGCCGGCGCCAGCCGGCTCACCGCGTCGGCCACCGTGGAGAGGGTCGGTGCGGTGAGAAGCCCGGCGCCGGCAACGGCCACGCACAACCAGGGCCAGTCGCGGGCGAGCCCGGCGGGAATCGTCACGAGCCCGAGCAGGCCGAGCAGCAGCCAGGTGGGCAGTGACCGGGGCAGCGCGCCATAGATGAGCCCGCCGGCGACGGACGTCACGCCGAACACGGCTACGACCCCGGCGGCCCAGGAGACCTGACCCGCCTCTTGCAGCGTGGCGACGATGGCGAGGTCGACGCCGCTGAGCAGCGTCGTGGTGCCGACCGCCATCGTCAGTGCGGCAATCATGCCGGCGCCCAGCCACTCCCGGCGCGGCGGCCGTCCGGCCGCGCCGGCATCCGCCTCGTCCTGGGCGCGCACCGGCGGGTTGAGCAAGGCGATCCCGGCGCCGCCGGCCGCGATCGCGGCACCGACCCCCCACGCCACCACATCGGGAGACATCTTCGCCGCACACACGATCACGACCGCCGGGCCCACGATGTACGACAGTTCGCCCTGCACCGATTCCAGCGCGAACGCGGCCCGGCGCTGTCCCGCCGTCGTCATCGCGGCGATCGCCTGTCTGGTCACCGCCTGGGCCGGCACCATCAGCAGACCCGCCGCGAAGGCGGCGCCCAGCAGGATCGCGTACGGCAGGATCGGCACGCTCAGCCAGAACGCGACCTGCAGGACGACAGTGACCAGTAGCACGGTACGCAGGCCCCGCCGGTCGATCATGCGGCCGAGCAGCGGCCCGCCCAGCGCCACTCCGGCGGTCAGGGCCGCCGCGACACCACCCGCTGCCGCGTAGCTCATGCCCAGTCCCAGTACGACGTACATCGTCAGCGCCATCACGTCCGCCGTGATCGCGGTCCGGGCGAGCAGCGAAACGCCCAGCAGCGATGCGATTCCTGGCACGGCGAGCACCTGCCGGTATCCGGTCACCCACGTGACGCTAGATCGATCGTCGGGTTATAGGAACCACTAATCTGCTTGGACCTGCCATAGTGAATGCTTATGGCCCGAGATCTTGAAATCGCGTTGCTGCGGTCGTTCGTCACCGCCCTGCGGGCGGGCAGCATCAGCCGCGCCGCGGCTGCGCTCGGACATACTCAGCCCGCGCTCAGCCAGCAGTTGCGCAGGCTTGAGAGCGTTGTCGGCCGTCCGCTGCTGTACCGGTCGCCGTCTGGCGTCTCGCCGACGCGGGCGGGTGAGGAGCTCCTGCCGTACGCCGACCGCATTCTCTCGCTCTCCGCGCAGGCACTCACCGAAACCGGGCGCGCGCTCACCGGCCACTGCGGCGTCGGGCTGCTCGAAGACCTCGCCGCGTCCCAGCTTTCACAGGCCCTCGCCGATCTCGCCCGGCTGCACCCCGGCGCGACGCTGGAGGTACTCAGCGTTTCCACCGCCGAGATTCGGGAGGCCTACGACGCGGGCCGCGTCCACCTCGTGCTCGACGAGGTGCCGGACGTTCCCGGGCCGCCGCGCTGGACGGTGCGCCGCCCGCTGGTCTGGGCGGTCGGCCAGGGTGTGGACGTGGCCGCCGATCCGCTGCCGGTGGTGCTGTTCTCGAACATGTGCTCCTGGCGTACGTCGGTGCTGGAGACGCTGGAACGCACCGGTCGGCGCTGGCGGGTGGCCTTCGAAAGCAACAGCCTGGTCGGTGTGCTCGCCGCGATACGGGCCGGGCTCGGCGTCGCGGCGCTCATGCCCGCGAACCTCGAACCGGGCATGGTCTGCCCCGACGTGGATGTCCTGCCCGCCCTGCCGGACGTCGAGCTCGGTCTCGCACGGCACCCGCGGACCGACGGCGACCCGTTGATCGACGCCGTGGAGACGGCGCTACGACGCATGATCTAGCTGCGAGAACCGCGAATACCGGAAATATCGGAAAAGGGAATTCCTGCCCCGTGTTCGCGGTGCGCCGTGACGCGGCGGCCGTCCGCTGAAACGCGAAGAGATTTGGGGGCCGCACACGTCATCGGGTGCAGCCCCGCATCAAAAGGTTCGCCTGCGCGACCGAAATATCCCCGTTCGTCCAGAGCGTTGGAGGTAGCCCACCTGAGTAAGGCCAGCGCAGCTCTTGAGCAAGGACCACGCAAACTCTGGACGCATTCCGGCACACGCATGCGCTCCGCTGAAAAAGGGTCGCCGTCCCGGCTCTTTCGCCGCTCTCATCTGACTACCATCGGATATTCGAGCGGGCAGCTTCGAGGGGAGGCGGCAGCCGCACAGAGGGTGGTTATGCGCGATTCGACCCGTTTTTCGATCCTGGGACCGGTACAGATCCGTACGCCGGTTACCGAGATCACGGTCGCTGCGCCGCGCGAGCGGATTCTGCTCGCGCTTCTGCTGCTGCGCGAGGGGCAGCTGGTGCCCGTGCAACACGTCATCACCGCCCTTTGGGACACCAGCCCGCCGCCGACCGCGCGGGCGCAGGTGCACAGCTGCGTCTCCCGGCTGCGCCGGCTGCTGCGCCGTGCCGGGCTGCCGAAGGACCTTGTCGTCACCGAGCCCGCGGGGTACCGCATCAAGGTCGGCCCGGAGGACCTCGACGCCGCGCTGTTCGCGGCCCGGGTCGAGCGCGGGCGCGCCGCCGCGGCGGACGGTGACCTGGCCGGCGGCCGCGACGAGCTGCGGGCCGCGCTCTCGCTGTGGCGCGACCGGCCGCTGACCGACGTCGACTCCGACCTGGTCCGCGCCGCGGCCGCGCACCTCGACGAGCAGTGGACCGCCGCCATGGCCCTCTGCCTCGACCTGGAGCTGCAGCTCGACCTCGCCGAGGAGATCCTGGCCGAGGCGACCGAACTGGTCGAGCGGTACCCGCACCACGAGCAGTTCCGCGGCCATCTCATGACCGCGCTGGTGCGCACCGGCCGGCGCGCCGATGCCCTGGCGGTGTTCCGCCGCGGCCGGGCGCTGCTCGCCGAGGAGCTCGGCATCGAGCCCGGCGCCGAACTCGCCGAGCTGCACTGGCGCATCCTCAACAGCGACGCCGCACTGCTGCTGCCGCAGACGCCCCGCACGCGCGGCCGCCGCGCCGCCCGTTGCCTGCCCCGCGACGTCGCCGACTTCGCCGGCCGCGTCGAGCTGGTCCAGCGGCTGGTCGGCGTGCTGCGCGACGAGCGGCCCGAGGTCGTCGCGATCGACGGCATGGCCGGCACCGGCAAGACCACCCTGGCCGTGCGGGTCGCGCACGCCGCCGCCGAGCGCTACCCCGACGGCCAGCTCTACCTCGACCTGCGCGGGCACAGCGACCGAGCGCCCCTCGACCCCGGCGAGGCGATCGGCGCGCTGCTGCGCCAGCTCGGCGTGCCGGCCGAGCGGGTACCGCCGGGCCTGGACGACCGGGCCGTGCTGTGGCGCACCGAGCTCGCCGACCGGCAGGTGCTGGTGCTGCTCGACAACGCCCTCGACAACGCCCAGGTGCTGCCGATGCTGCCCGGCACCGCGCACACCGGCGTGGTCATCACCAGCCGGCGGCGCCTCGGCGGCCTCGACGGCGCGCAGACCGTGTCGCTCGACGTGCTGCCCCTCGACGACGCCGTCGAGCTGCTGCGGCGCACCGTCGGCGAGCGCGCGTACGCCGACCCCGCCCGCACCATCGAGGTCGCCGAGCTGTGCGGGCGGCTGCCGCTGGCTATCCGGCTGGCCGGTGCCCGCCTGCAGCACCGCCCCGGCTGGAGCGTCTCCGACCTGGCCATCCGGCTGCGCACCGCGGACCGGCGGCTGCCGGAGCTCGCCGTCGACGGCCGGACGGTGGCGGCCGCGTTCACGCTGTCGTACCAGCAACTGGCGGTACCGTTGCAGCGGCTCTTCGCGGTGCTGGGACTGCACCCGTCGGGCGACTTCGAGCCCGCGGCGGCCGCGGCCCTGGCCGGCCTGTCGGTCCATGAGGCCGAGGCGCTGCTGGAGGACCTGGTCGACGTGCACCTGGTCGAGGCGCCGGAGGCCGGCCGGTATCGGCTGCACGACCTGCTGCGCGACTACGCCGCCCAGCTGGCCGAGGACGACGCCGAGGCGCTGCTGCGACTGCTCGATCACTATCTGTACAGCGTGGTCGGCGCGACGCGGTTCATGGAGCTCTCCGACGCCCGCTCGCTGCTGCGCCTGGACGCCCCGCCGCCGACCGCGCTGGAGTTCGCGACCCCGCCCGCCGCCCGCCGCTGGCTCGAGCGCGAGCTGCCGAACGTGCTCGGCGTCGCCCGGCTCGCCGCCGAGGCCGGCCGGCACCGCCACACGTGCATGCTGACCCGCGCGGTGTCGCCGTTCCTGTTCGGCTTCGGCTTCGGCGAGCAGCTCGACCTGTACGAGCGGGCGATCGAGGCCGCCGTCGCGCTGCCCGACGCCGAGCTCGAGGGCGAGTCCCGCAACTACCTGGCCGCCGTGTACTTCCGCATGGGCCGCCTCACCGACGCGCTCACCACGCTGCAGACCGTCATCCGCATCGGGGAGCGGGAGAACCTACCGAGGCTCATCGGCACCGCCCTGACCAACCTCGCGATGCTGCACAGCCGCCTCGGGCAGTATCCGGAGGCCATCGCGTCGGCCGAGGCCGCCGCGGACATCGCCATCGATTCGGTACCGCCGAGCCTGGAGTTCAAGCGCAACAGCACCATCGGCCTCGTCCACACCCAGGCCGGCAACTACGCGCAGGCGCTCGCCGCCAACCGCCGCGGCCTCGCCGTCGCCCGGCGCATCGGCGGCATCCGCCCGGTCGCCATCATGATCGGCGAGCTCGGCCTCGTGCACCTGCACCTGGGCCACCTCACCGTGGCCACCGCCCTGCTGCAGCGCGCCCTGGTGCTCAAGCGCGACTCGGTCAACCAGTACGGCGCCGCGGAGACGCTGAGCAAGCTCGGCACCGCCTATCGCCTGCGGGGCCGGATCGCCGACGCCGTCACCTGCCAGCGGGCCGCCCGCGACCAGATGGAGCGCGTCGCCGACGTCTCCGGCCAGTGCCTGGCCGCCAACGACCTCGCCCTGACCCTGCGCGCGGCGGGCCGCGGCGACGAGGCCGACTGGCTCAACAAGGAGGCGTACGCCAAGGCCTCCCGCATCGGCGACCGGTACGAGCAGGCCCGCGCCCTGGCCGGCCTGAACCGCATGGACGAGGCCGTGGCGCTGTTCACCTCGCTGGGGGCTCGGGACCTCACCGCCCTCACCCGCTGATCGACCGGGGGAGCCGCGGTACCGCGGGGCAGTATTGCCCTATGGAGTACCGCGTTGAGCACGACACCATGGGTGAGGTACGCGTGCCCGCCGACGCGCTGTGGCGGGCCCAGACCCAGCGTGCGGTTTCGAACTTCCCCATCTCCGGTCTTCGTCTTCCGCCCGAGCTGATCGGCGCGATCGCCCGGATCAAGGCGGCCGCCGCGGCGGCCAACGCCTCGCTGGGCGTGCTCGATCCGGATGTCGCGGACGCGATCGTCGCCGCGGCGCGTGAGATCGCCGACGACGCGCACGAGGATCAGTTCCCGATCGACGTCTTCCAGACCGGGTCGGGCACCTCGACGAACATGAACGTCAACGAGGTCGTCGCCACCCTCGCCAGCCGCGCCCTGGGCCGGCCGGTGCACCCGAACGACCACGTCAACGCCTCCCAGTCCTCCAACGACGTGTTTCCCTCGGCCATCCACGTCGCGGTGGCCGGCGAGCTCACGTTCTCGCTGACCCCGGCCCTGGCCGCGCTCGGCGACGCGCTGCAGCGCAAGGCCGCCGAGTTCGGCCCGATCGTCAAGGCGGGCCGCACGCACCTCATGGACGCCACGCCGGTCACGCTGGGGCAGGAGTTCTCCGGGTACGCCGCGCAGGTCCGCTACGGCGTCGAGCGCATCGCGTCGGTGCTGCCCCGCGTGGCCGAGCTGCCCCTGGGCGGCACCGCGGTCGGCACCGGCCTGAACACCCCGCCCGGCTTCGCGCCCCGGGTCATCGAGCTGCTGGCCGAGGCGACCGGCCTGCCGCTCACCGAGGCCCGCAACCACTTCGAGGCCCAGGGCGCCCGCGACGCCCTCGTGGAGGCCTCGGGCGTGGCCCGCACCGTCGCCGCCGGCCTGTACAAGATCGCCAACGACATCCGCTGGATGGGCTCCGGCCCCCGCGCCGGCCTGCGCGAGCTGGCCATCCCCGACCTCCAGCCCGGCTCGTCGATCATGCCCGGCAAGGTCAACCCGGTCATCCCCGAGGCGGTACGCCAGGTCGTGGCCCAGGTCATCGGCAACGACGCGACGGTCGCGTTCGCCGGCACCCAGGGCGACTTCGAGCTCAACGTGATGCTGCCGGTGATCGCCCACGACCTGCTGGAGTCGATCCGGCTGCTGAGCAACGTGTCGCGCCTGTTCGCGGAGCGCTGCGTCGCGGACCTGCGCGCCAACGAGGAGGTGCTCGCCGCGTACGCGGCCGGCTCCCCGTCGATCGTCACGCCGCTGAACCGCTACCTGGGCTACGAGGAGGCCGCGGCGGTCGCCAAGCAGGCCCTGGCCCAGGGCCGCACGATCCGCGAGGTCGTGCTGGATCGCGGTCACGTCAAGCGCGGGACGCTCACCGAGCAGCAGCTGGACGAGGCCCTCGACCTGCTGGGCATGGCACGTTTCCGGGATTCGTCGTGATCTCGGTGCCCCTACTGTTCTTCTCAACGGCGACGACGAAGACTTCAAGGGGATACAGATGAGCGACAT